>JBPYDT010000001.1:0-13054 GCA_051986275.1 Acidimicrobiia bacterium
ACGACACGTGCAGAACGAGCGGCCAGGTGAACCCGATTGCCGTGGCGATGCTGCCGGTACCGACGCAGGCGCACTCGATCACCCGCTCGCGTCGGGTCATCCTGACCCGACGGTTCCAACCAGCGGCTTGGCGGCCCCCGACGATGGGTTTCTCTTCAAGCAGCGCAGTTGCCTGTCGCCAGTGCCCTCGTCCCACCCAGCCTCCTGACGTCACCGCCCGAAGCCCACGTCCGCGCGTTACGGACCGGCGTCAGGCGTGATCTAGGCACACTGGGGACGAACGAACGCGGTCGATCGGGCGGAGGTTTCGCGCTCAACCTGACCCACTGCCGCAATGGCCATCGGTGCAGAGGGACTCGTCTCGGCCCGCTAGTTCGGCCCGTTTGTAGCGCCCCCTCGGTTGGCGTCGCGACGATCTTGGTGCTGACTCGACGTCGCGCAAGGCTCCTGCATCGTTTGTCGGGGTACAAGCCATGATGCGACGGCGGAGCCTCGGTGAAGCCCAGGCTGAGGAATGGTCGTTCATCGAGGAGGTTCGCGTATGTTCTTTGGCTGCAGCCAGAGGTTCGTTTCGACTCGTTGCCCGGCTAACGGCAGATCCCGGGGCGGGTCCGGCCGCCCTACTCACACGCTGACCATACGGGGAGGGGTCTCCGTTGAGGCGGCGCGCTGATCGGCACCCGACTGGGGGGTCTTCTTGGCACCTCGGAACGGATCGCACGGGCGCGTTCCGCCCGTCGACCCCTGTCGCGAATGGCTCATGACGTCAGTCCTGTCGCTCGTTGGCCCTGACGTGGCCGAGAGGGCGCCTGTAGTCTCGATCGACCAGCGATCCCGCACGCCTCGGGAGGCCCGATGACGTCGACGACCACGACCCTTCCTGCCGCGCCGCTTCGGCACCCGGAGCAGTTCTTCATCGGTGGAGCATGGGTCTCTCCGTCGTCGGATGCGCAGATCGACGTGATCGACTCCGCGACCGAGCAGCGCTTCTTCAGCGTGGCCGAGGCAGCTGCGCCCGACGTCGCGCGTGCCGTCGCCGCAGCCCGGGTTGCATTCGACGAGGGCCCCTGGCCGCGCATGACGCACGCCGAGCGCGCCGGTTTCGTGCGCGCCCTCGGCGCCGGGATCCAGGCCCGCAACGAGGACCTTGGGAAGCTGTGGCCTCGGGAGTCCGGCGTCCTGTACTCGGTCGCGCAGTTCACGGGGATGATCGGCTCCAGCGCGCTCGAGGGCTACGCCGCTCTGGCGGACACGTTTCCCTTTGAGGAGGAGTGCCAGCCGACGCTCGGCGGCAAGTTCGGGCTGCTGGTGCGCGAACCCGTCGGTGTCGTCGGAGCGATTATCCCGTGGAACGCGCCGATGGCCCTCATCTCCCACAAGATCGGTCCCGCGCTAATCGCGGGATGCACCGTCGTCCTGAAGTCCTCGCCCGAGGCGCCGGGCGAGGCCTACGTCGCGGCCGAGGTCGCCGAGGAGATCGGGCTGCCGCCCGGGGTGCTCAACATCGTGACCGCGCACCGCGAGGTCTCTGAGCTTCTCGTGCGCGACCCGGGCGTGGACAAGATCACGTTCACCGGCTCCACAGCTGCCGGTCGCCGAATCGCGTCGCTATGCGGCGAGCGCATCGCGCGCTGCACGCTCGAGCTCGGCGGCAAGTCAGCGGCCGTGATCCTCGACGACGCGGATCTTGCGGGCGCCGCGGCGGCGCTGTCTGGCGCCGAGTGCTTCCTGTCGGGTCAGGTCTGCTCCTCGCTGACGAGGATCGTTGTCACCCGCGGCCGTCACGACGAGTTCGTCGATGCGCTCGCGGGCACGTTCTCACAGGTGAAGGTGGGGGACCCGTTCGACCAGGCGAGCCAGATGGGTCCCTTGGCGGCGGAGCGCCAGCGGGACCGCGTCGAGGGGTACATCTCGAAGGGCCTCAACGAAGGCGCGACGCTCGCGACCGGCGGCGGGCGCCCCAAGGATCTCGATCGTGGGTGGTACGTCGAGCCCACGGTGTTCGGCAACGTCGAGAACCGGTCGACGATCGCTCAAGAGGAGATCTTCGGCCCGGTGCTGAGCGTCCTCCCCGCGGACGACGAGCAGGACGCGATCCGGATCGCCAACGACACGATCTACGGGCTGAACGCGTCGGTGTTCACCCCGGACGCCGATCGCGCCCGCGACGTGGCGGCTCAGCTCCGTTCGGGCACCGTCGGGCACAACGCGTTTCGCACCGACTTCGGGATGGCCTTCGGCGGTTTCAAGCAGTCGGGCATCGGTCGCGAGGGTGGCAAGGAAGGGGTCATCCCGTTCCTCGAGACCAAGACCGTCATCCTGGACGAGAAGCCGGCGCGGTACGCCTGACGCGCGCTGAGCGTCCCGGCACCCATCACCCCCGACGAGCCGGAGGCGCGAGGTGATGCGCGTCGGCGCGGCGCGACGAGCACGAGGCAAACGTGTGGTGCGGAAGTGTCCGGTCGTCGGTGGCGCCTGAGTTCTTTGATGGCACCGTGCTAGCGTCCGCGGCTCGCCCAACTGGGGAGAGGGGCGATGGCTAGCGCGGACACAGCGGTTCGACCCGCGGACGCGACCTCGCCCATCGAGACGAACCCGCGGGGCTACTACCCCGAGCTCTTCCTCGTCAGCTTCGCCGGTCTCTTGCTCGAGATCGGATACACGCGGGTCATCTCGTTCAAGCTCTTCTACTACTACACGTACTTCGTCATCGGGCTGGCGCTGCTCGGGATCGGGGCGGGCGCGGTGCTCGTGACCGTCTCAGCTCGGGTACGCGGCGCCCGTACCGAAACGATCCTGCGGTGGAGCCTGCTGCTCGGCGCGGCGAGCGTGGCCATCGGCTACTTGATCATTGCCGTCACGTCGCTGAACACGTTCGCCATCTGGCAGTACGGGTCGACCGCGTCCTTCCACAACCTCGCGCTGCTCCTCCTCATCTGCCTCGCGCTGTTCGCGTCGTTCGTGCCAATCGGCGTCGTGACGGCGACGCTGTTCAGCCGTACTCCGGAGCGAATCCATCGTCTTTATCTCGCCGACCTGACCGGGGCCGGCGTCGCCGGCGCCATCGTCGTCGCCCTGCTCTCGTCGATCGGCGCGCCGGGCACGGTGATGCTCGCCGGCCTCGCCATGGCCGTCGCCGCCCTCCGCGTCGCCGCCGGCAAGCGGTTCCTCCCGTTGGCTAGCGTCCTCGTGATCGGGCTCGCGGCCTGCGTCATCTCGCCGAACGTGCTTCCCGACCAGCATCTCGAGGCGGCGAAGGCGGCGCTGTTCCCGGGGATCAGGATCTACTCGTCGTGGAGCCCGATCTTCCGCGTCGACGCCACGGTGATTTCCACGAACAACTCGATCTTCCTCTATCACGACGGGCTGCTCGGCTCCGCCATCTACCACTGGGACGGCAGGCAGGCGTCGCTCGCCGGGTTCGGCTTCCCCCGCGACGTGCGCTCGCTGCCCTTCGTTGTCAGCGACGCGACCCCGAGCGACGCGCTCATCATCGGGGCCGCGGGCGGCAAGGAGGTGCTGACCTCGCTCTACTACCGCGTCCGTCACGTCGACGCGGTCGAGCTCAACCCGGTGACCTGGTCGCTCGTGACGAGCCGCTTCGCCAGCTACGACGGCCATCTCGCCCAGCATCCGGGCGTCAACTACGTCAAGGGGGACGGCCGGTCCTACCTCGCGCGCAGCCACAAGCGCTACAACCTGATCTGGTACCCGGCGCCCGACAGCTACTCCGCGGCGAACGCGTCCACCGAAGCCGCGTTCGTGCTGTCCGAGAGCTACCTGTACACGAGCAACGCCATCGTCGACAGCCTCAACCACCTCGCGCCGGGCGGGATCCTCGCCGCGCAGTTCGGCGAGGTGGACTACGCCGCTCGCCCGAACCGCACCACGCGCTACGTCGCCACGGCGCGCCACGCCCTCGCACAGCTCGGCATCTCCAACCCGGGCGCCCACATCATGGTCTCGACGTCGAAGAGCTCGGCCCTCCTCGGCGGCGCGACGCAGTCGACGATCCTGGTGAAGAAGACGCCGTTCACCGCCGCCGAGATCCACCGCTTCGAGGACGGCCTCCAGGTCGTGCCCGGGTCAGCGCTCCAGTACGCGCCGACCGCCCCGGCCCAGCAGAACTCGGTCACGACCGTTGCCACGAGCAACAGCTCCGACCTCCAGCACTTCTACTCGTCGTACCCGTACAACGTCCGTCCGATCACCGACAACGACCCGTACTTCTGGCACTTCGCCCGCTTCTCCGACGTTCTGGAGAACTTCGGCCAGCCGCTCCCGACGACCGACCTCGAGGTCATCCAGGGGGAGCGCGTCCTGCTGCTCCTGCTGTTCGTCTCGATCCTGCTGGCGCTCGTGTTCCTGCTCCTGCCGTTCCTCGCCATCCGGACGCGGTGGCGAGGCTTCCGGCGCAAGGGCATGTCCGGGCTCTACTTCGCCGCGCTCGGCCTTGGGTTCTTCTTCTTCGAGATCACGCTGATCCAGCGGCTGATCCTCTTCCTCGGGTATCCCACCTATTCGCTGACGGTCGCCCTCGCGTCGCTGCTGATCTTCGTGGGGCTCGGCGCCTACCTCAGCGGCCAGGTGCCGCGGCCGTCGAGGCGGGTCGTCCTGGTCCTCGCGGGCGCGATCACCGCGCTGACCGCCTTCTACCTGTTCGGCCTGCCGCACCTCACGAGCGCGCTCCTCGGCTGGTCCCTCGCGGCTCGGGTCGTCGTCGCCTTCGTGGTCCTCGCGCCCCTCGGCATCTGCCTCGGGATGTTCATGCCGCTCGGGATCCGCGCCGTCGCCGAGATCGGCGACTACCCCCAGGACTACGTCGCGTGGGGGTGGGCCGTGAACGGCTTCGCCTCGGTCGTCGGCGCCACGCTCACCACGGTCCTGTCGATGACGCTGGGCTTCAACATCGTCCTCACGCTCGCCCTCGCGAGCTACCTGATCGCCCTCGCCGCGCTGCACCGGCTGGTCGCGCCTCGCGCCGCGGCCCTGGCCTGACCACCCCGCGCGTGTCGTCGTCGCGTCACCCGGGCGGCTGACGACGACGGGTGCCAAGTACCCTGAGCGCAGACCACGCACCCGACCGGGGGTCCCCATGGAGCTGCCGAAGATCATCAGCGTCGACGACCACGTCGTGGAGCCGGCGCACGTCTGGCAGACCTGGCTGCCGGAGCAGCACCGCGCCAAAGGCCCCCGCGTCGAGCGCAAGCGGTGGGGCGCGTTCAAGCTCAAGAAGGGCGCCAAGTACGAGATGACCGAGGACGCCGACGGCGAGTGGGGCGACGCGTGGATCTACGAGGACAACGTCATCTACGTCCAGAAGAAGTTCGTGGCGATCCCGAAGGCGGCGACGGCGCACGGCGACGTGTCCACCTTCGACAAGACGGTCATGACGATGACCGCGACGACCTACGACGACATGCGGACCGGCTGCTACGACGCGAAGGAGCGCAAGAAGGACTTCGAGCTCAACTGGGTCGATGGCTCGCTCCCGTTCCCGACGTTCCCCCGCTTCTGCGGCCAGACCTTCTACGAGGCCGACGACAAGGAGCTCGGGCTCGCCTGCGTGCGGGCCTACAACGACTGGATGGTCGAGGAATGGTGTGATCCCGCGATCGGGATCAACATCCCGCTCTGCATCATGCCGCTGTGGGACGTCGAGCTGGCCGCCGAAGAGATCAGGCGGAACGCGGCCCGCGGCGTGCGAGCGGTGTGCTTCTCGGAGCTGCCGACCCGACTGGACCTCCCGAGCATCCACACCGGGTACTGGGACCCGATGTTCGCCGTGTGCGACGAGACGGGGACGACGGTCTGCATGCACGTCGGCTCGTCGTCGAGCGACCCGTTCTCCTCGAAGGACGCGCCGGCCGGGGTCGGGAGCATGGTGGGGTTCAACAACTCGATGGCCTCGCTGGGCGACTACCTCTTCGGCGGGAAGATGGAGCAGTTCCCGAAGCTCAAGATCGCCTACTCCGAGGGCCAGATCGGCTGGCTGCCGTACGCCCTCGAGCGGGCCGACACGGTGTGGCAGCAGCACGACGCCTGGATCCACGCCAAGCGCCTGTGCCCGGAGCCGCCGTCGACCTACTACTACGGCCGAGTGTTCGGCTGCTTCACGTGGGACCGCCACGGGGTCCGGTCGCTCGATGAGGTCGGTGAGAACAACATCTGCTTCGAGACGGACTACCCGCACACCGACACGACCTGGCCCAACTCGAGGGAGTACTGCGAAAAGATGCTCGCGGACCTCGACGAGGAGCAGAAGTACAAGATCCTCCGAGGCAACGCGATCCGCATGCTCGAGCTGGACCGGGTCTAGGCGGCGCGAGACCTCGGTCTTCGGGTGTGATCGCCCGCGTACGTGGCCGCGATGACCGAGCGGTGGGGGCGTGCGAGCACCGCCTCGGAGCGGGCAGGCTAGGGCGATGGCACCCGACCAAGAACGCCGGCGCGTCGTCGTCCTCGCGCCGATGCCGCTCGAGATGCACGCCATCGTCACGGCGTTTGGTCTCAGCCCGACCGGTGACCGCCACAAGGACCCGTGGACCGGCACCGTCGGCGGCTCGGACGTGACCGCGATTCACATCGGCATGGGCCCACCCTTGACGCGCGCCGCGACGCAGCGCCTTTTCGAAGCGGGTGCGGCGCCGGTCGACCACGTGATGAACGCGGGGATCTGCGGTGGCCTCGATCCCGACCTCGAGGTCGGCACGCTGCTGAACCCCGAGATCGTCATCGACCACGCGAGCGGGAACGAGTACCAGCACCGGCCACCCGGGAACGAGCCATTGGCCGGGAAGCTGATGACGACCGAGGGCGCCCACCTCGACGAGGAGCTGAGCAAGCGGTTCTTCGCGCTGGGCTGTCTGGGCGTGGACATGGAATCCGCCGCCGTCGCCGAAGTGTGCGAGGCGCGCGGCTGCGACTGGTCGATCTACCGCTGCATCGGCGACCGCTACTTCGACGGCCTGCTCGACGAGCGGCTGATCGCCATGGCGAAGCCCGACGGCTCGGGCGACGCGGAGGCGATCCAGCGGCTGCTGGCGGAGGAGCCGGACCTCCAGGCGAAGCTCGACCGGCTGACGCGCGACACGACCCGTGCCGCGCAGCTCGCTGCGGAGGCCGCGGCGCGGGGGTGCCGCGCGCTTGACGCCTAGCCCGCGGCACCCTTACCGGACGGGCTCGGGCACCGCGCGGCGTGCCGTGACCAGGAACGCCGCGGCGTAGCAGGCGGTGGCGACGGCGAGGATCCCGAAGCTCGGCGGCACCGTCGGCGCGGCATAGGCGAGGCTCAGGCCGGCCCACATCGACGCGACGGCGATCGCGGCGGAGAGTCCCAGTGCCCGCATCGGGCGGGCGCTCAGCCGCTGGGCGGCGCCCGCGGGGGCGGCGAGCAGCCCCAGCAGCAGCAGCGCGCCGACCGCCTGCGTGGCCGCGGCGGCGGTGACGCCGACGAGCCCGAGGAAGACGAAGCCGAGGAGCCGGACGGGGACTCCGCGCGCCCGGGCGACGCCGTCATCGATGGTGGCGAAGAGGAGCGGTCGACCGATCGCCACGAGGAGCACGGCCACGCCGAGCGCGATGGCGCCGTCGGTGAGCGCCTGGTGGCTCGACAGCCCGAAGATCGAGCCGAAGAGCACGTTCACCCCCGATGTTGCGTCACGACCGCTCGACGAGGTCGTGTACACGGTGAGGAACAGCGCACCGAGGCCGAGCATCCAGGCGAAGACGTTCCCGATCACGGTGTCATCCGCCCGTCCGCGGACCCCCAGCGCGGCCATGCCGAGGGCCACCAGGACGCACGCCAGGTAGAGGCCGAGGAGCAGGTCCATCCCGATCACGAGCGCGGCCAGCGCGCCCGTGAACGCGACGTGGCTGAGCGCGTCGCCGGTGAAGACCTGTCCCCGGAGCACCACGAAGTAGCCGACCAGGCCCGACGCGAGCGCGATCGCGGTCCCGGCGAGGAACGCGTCGCGGAAGAACGGGTGCTCGAACATGTGCGCGACGCCGCCCCACGGGGTCGCAGCGAGCAGCGTCACGGGATCGCTGGGCGGCGCCGGCCGAGGCGATCCGCGGCGGCGCGGTACAGGCTGGCGGCCACGTAGACGCCGAAGCCGATGGTCGTGACGTAGAAGCCGACGGGGTAGACCGAGAAGTAGGCGATCCCGAGCGCGACCCACACGATGAGCAGGCCGAAGACGATCGTGAGCGCGAAGCTCGCGACGGGTCGGGCCGTCAGCTGCTGCGCCGCGGCGGCCGGCATCACGAGCAGGGCGAACACGAGCAGCGCTCCGGTGATCTGGCTGACCGCCGCGGCGGCGCACGCGAGCACCACCAGGAAGCCCGTCGAGAGGATCCCGACGGGCACGCCACGCGCCCGCGCCACGTCCGGGTCGACGCTGGCGAAAAGCAAGGGGCGAGCGATGACCGCGAGCACGACGACGACGACCCCGCCGACGACGAGCAACGTCTCGACCTGGTCATCGGAGATGCCTAGAAACGTGCCGAACAGCAGGCCGGTGACGCCGTTGAGAAATCCGCCGTACAGGCTGACGAAGAGCGCCCCGCACGCCAACGCGAAGGCTTGCACCGTGCCGATCACGGCCGACTCATGGCTTGAGGCGGAGCCAGCGGGCGAGCGGGGGACCGCGGCGATCACGACGGCGGCCGCGACCGCGGCGCCGTAGTAGCCGAGGCTGGCGCTGACGCCGATGAGGATCGCACCGGCCGCGCCGGGGAACGACACGACGGCGAAGGTGTGACCCGCGAAGCTCTGGCGGCGCAGGACCATGAACCATCCGACGGCGCCCGCGGTGAGTGCGACGATCGTGCCGGCGCGCAGCGCGTTCACCATGAAGTGCTCGGCGAGCAGCTGGCGGACGTCGTCGACGACGTTCCACGTCAGGCCCGTGCTCGCCATCATCGGACGAGCGTGTGATGGCGGTCTGTGTGGTGGGCCGGCGCCTCGGGCTGTCCGACCACGACGAGCTGCCCGTCGGACGCGCGCAGCACCTCAATCGGGGTGCCGTATAGCGAAGTGAGGGTCTGGGACGTGATCACCTCCGCGGCCGTCCCGGAGACGGCGCCGCCGCGTGCGATGTACACGACACGATCGATGTAGGGGAGGACCGGGTTCACGTCGTGGGCGACGAGCAGCACCGTGACGCCGTGCTCCCGGCAGATGCGCGACAGGAGGCTCGCGATCGCGGCTTGGTTGGGCATGTCCAGGCTGTCGAGCGGCTCGTCGAGCAGCAGGAGCCGCGGACGTCGGACGAGGGCCTGTGCGATGAGGAGGCGCTGCTGCTCGCCGCCCGACACCTGCCCCACGGGGCGGTCAGCGAACGCGGTGGCGCCGACGAGCTCGAGTGCTTCCGCGATGCGAGCGTCGGCGTCCCGGCGCGTGCGGGACCAGCGCGCCGCCCCCGGCACCGGCACGCCCCAGCGGTCGCCGTCCGCGCCCAGGCGCACGATGTCGACGCCTCGAACCCGAAGCCCCGGGTCGAAGCTGCGGCGCTGCGGCAGATACCCGATGTGACGCCCGGCGTGACCCGGCAGTTGTCCCAGGACGGAGGCCGAGCCGCTCGAGAGGGGCTGCAGCCCGAGCATCGCCTTCACCAGTGTCGACTTGCCGACGCCGTTGGGGCCGAGGACGGCCACGAACTCGCCCGGCTCGATGGCGAGCGTGACGTCCGACCACACCACGCGTCCGCCGACGCGCGCCGTGGCGCCGTCGAATCGAACGGCGACCGACGCCGCGGCGCCCGAGGGCTGCTGGTCCGGCCCTCGGTTCAGGGTGTCGCCCGGGCTCGGGCGAGCGCCCCCTCGATCCCGAGCAGCTCGCGGGTCTGCCAGGACTGGAACGTCGTCTGGGCGGGGACGAGCGTCTCAGTGATCGTCGCGTACGGGATGCGGGCGGCCTTCACCTCGCGCAGCTGGGTCTGCACATCGGGCGTTACGTTCTGGCTGTTGTAGACGTAGATCCGGATCTCGTGCGCCTTGATCTGGTGGTCGATCGTCTCCTTGTCGGCCGCCGACACGTCGGTGCCTTCGCTCACGGCCTTAAGGAACGTCGGTGGTGTGATGAGATTGAGCCCGAGCGCGGGGGCCATCATGGCAAAGATGGATTCGGACGCGCCGACCGGGACGCCGGCGTATCGCGCATGGATCGCGGCGATCGCCGAGTCGTACGGCTGAAGGGCGACTGTCTCGTACGCCGTCTGGCGCGCCGTGAAGTAGGTCGCGTCGGCGGGATCCAGGCGCTGCAGATCAGCGACGAGCGCGCCGATCACGGTCCGGACGTCCGCCGGGTTATACCACCGGTGCGGGTTGCCGCCGTCGGGGACGCCAAGCAGGTCACCGACGTTCACGACCGTCGGAGCCCCACCGTTCGCCGAGAGCAGCTTCGACGTCCATGGGTCGTAGCCGATGCCGTTCTCGATCACGAGTTGCGCGTCGGCCAGTGTCCGCGCGTCGGCCGCCGTCGGCTCGTAGCTGTGTGGGTCCGTGTTCGGGTTCGTGATGATGCTCACGACGTGGGCGTGCGTCGCACCGAGCTGACCGGCGATGCTGCCCCAGAAGTCCTCCGCGGCGACCACGCGGACGACGGCGCCGCTCCTCGTCGCCTTGCCTTGAGCTCGTGCGGCGGCGGCCGGCACGCCCGCCAGCATGGTGAGAGCGACGAAGAGCACCACCGCCCCCCTCACTGGCCCCGCGCCGTCCGGTCGCCCACGGGCGGCACTTTAGAACAAGGACGGTTCTCATTCCAAGTACGCGGAGGTGGCCGGCGGCGTCCGGTCAGAAGGGTCGGGGCACGCCGATCGGGTTGGGGTAGGGGAGCTCCCCCGCCTCGACCAGGCAGGTCACGATCGGCTCGAGCAGTGCGCAGACCCGCGTGACCCGGTCCGGGCCGAGGCGCTCGAGCGGCGGGGCGGCAAGCCGGTCGGTCGTCTCCTCCACCGCGTCGCGTCCCGCCCGCCCCGCGTCGGTGAGCCGTCCTCCTTCCTTCATCCAGCCTCGAGCGACGAGCCGGCGCGTGGCGGCGCCCCAGTCCTCGTCGGTCCACCCGCGGTAGGGCTGGATGGTGTCGACCGAGACGCCGGTCGCGGCCACCTGAGTGACGTGCGCCTCGCACGGGTCGAGGTCGCCGGTCACGAGCGCGGCGACGTGTCCGTCGCCCCGGTGCTCGCGAAGGAGCGTCGCGGCGTGCCAGAGCCGCTGCACCGGGTCGTCGGGCCACGGGAGCACCGCGTTCGCCGAGAAGAGCGGGCGTCCCGCGAGCAGGCACGCCGTGAGGGCCTCCTCGAGCAGCGCGGCCGCCTCGTTGATCGCGTCGTGGAGCGCCTCGACGTCGAGGAGCCGACGCAGCGCGGCGTCGACGCCCTGCAGCCGAGCGCTCAGCGCCTGCGCGGGCGTGGCCAGCGACCAGATCGACGGGACGGCCCGCTCGACGAAGGGCGGTGCGAAGCCATAGAAGGACGCGATGACGGGCGCGGCGTCGACCGCGCCGAGCGGTGCCGCGCGGCCGGCGAAGTAGCCGCGCCAGAAGCCGCGGAGCCCGACGGCCTCGAACGCCGCTCGGGGCTCGGGCGAGAAGTAGATGACCGCGTGGTACGGCTCCGTGAGCGACCACAGCCGCCGCGCCGGATGCACCGCGCCAGTATGCGCCGCTCCCGCGCTACGCGGCGGCGCGGGTCGCGTGGATGACCGTCGTGGTGATCGACACGTGCACGCCGTCGTCCCTCGGCTCCGGACGCAGTCCGGTGGGCGCACCGCCGTGCAGGTCGTCGTCCAGCGCGGTGCGGACGGCGTCGCGGTCCGCGGCGTCGGTGAGCATGTGCTCGACCGGGATGCTGAACGTCGGCATCGTCTGGGCGTAGGTGAGGGGACCGACCCGGGAGCGCAGCAGCTCGGCGAGTTCGTCCTCGAGCAGCGCTGCGGCATGCGACGGGTCGATCCGACGGTGGAGCTCGTCGAAGGCGTCGCGCACCTCGGCGCTCGGGGCGACCATGTCGACGACCGCCACGCGGCCGTTCGCGCGGCACACCCGTGCCATCTCGGCGACCGTTTGGCTGGGATCGGCGAAGTGGTGCAACGCGGCGCGGCAGACGACGAGGTCAAACGACTCGTCGAGGAACGGCAGGGCCGCGGCGTTGCCCTCCTGCAGCAGCACGTTCCCGACGCCCGCCTCGCGCAGACGATCGGCGGCGAGGGCGAGGAGCGCGGGGGTCAGGTCGAGCCCCACCACCTGGCGCACGTGGGGCGCGATCTGCTCGGCGGCGTGGGCGGCGCCACACGCCACGTCGAGCACGATCATGTCGGGCTCGAGTGGCTCGACCCAGGTGAGCGCCGACCAGTCGCGCCGTGCGAAGAGGGCACGCTCGCCTGTGAAGAGGCCGACCTGCTGCTCGAACGAGCGGCGGACGACCTCATCGTGCTCCGTCGTGCTCATGCCCCTCTTTGTACGCCCTCCGGCGTGGCGCCGCGGCCCCGTTCGGACGGCCCCAGCGGTGACAGGCCGGTCAGTCGGCGGCGGACGCCAGGGCCACCAGCCGCTGACCTCTCACAGGCGGCGGGCGGCGTCGTCGCGGGGCGGCGCTCGATTCGCGGTGACGGCGACACCGGACGTAGCAGCCGCCGGTCTGGCCGGCGAGTTCGGGCGCGCACGCGAGGTAGATCGAGGTTCCGCCCCCGCTTGGGTACACCTGGAAGGGACGGAGGAGCCCGGAGGCAAGGTGCTCGACATCGGCTGCGCGGACGGCGCCCTGTTCCGACAACTTGCCCGCGCTCGTCACGGGGAACGACTCGTCAAGGGCTGGCCGGCCGCGCCTGGCGTTGAACTGCGTCCCGCCTCTGTCACCGACCTGGTCGTCGAAGTCGCGTGCTGAGTTGGGTCGGCTCGAAGACTCAGGGACGAGCCGCCGAGCGGGCCCTCGACGTCGATGCCGAGTGCGGAGAGGAGGAACGAGACGAAGATCGTCTCCACACCGAGCGTCAGGAGCACACCCGCCGGGATGACGAGTCGCATCGTGTCACGGGGGTTCAACTGCTCAAATCC
>JBPYDT010000002.1:0-36492 GCA_051986275.1 Acidimicrobiia bacterium
GCGGCCTGGAGGACGACTTCCACTACTTCCAGGTCGACCTGCACCACGACGGGGAGCGGGTCGAGTCCGTGGAGGCCCGCTCGATCCGGTGGCCGTGGACGACGTGCCCCGGCGCGGCCGAGCCGCTCCGCGCCCTGGCCGGGATGCCGCTGTCGCCCCGCTGCCTCGCGGTCGGCGACTGGGCCGACCCGCGGCTGAACTGCACGCACATGTTCGACCTGGCCGGCCTCGCGGTGGCGCACGCGGCGCGCGGCGGTCCACCGGGCGCGACCCGTCAGTACGACCTGGAGATCCCCGCCGGCGCGCAGCTGGGTGGTCGGCACACGGTGCGCCTGTGGCGCGACGGCGTCGAGCGGCTCACCTGGGTCCTCGACGGTCGGGCCTGCGTCGACCCGCCTCCCTTCTCCGAGACGCGCTGGCGCGGTGGGTTCCTCCGCTGGGCCGACCAGAACCTGCCGGCCGACGACGCCGAGGCGGCGATCGTGCTCCGGCGAGCCTGCGACATCGGGATGGGCCGCGGGATGGACCTCGACGCGGTGCCCTGCGCGGTGGACATCGTCGACGTGCAGGGCGCGATCTGTCACACGATGCAGCCCGGGACCGTCGAGGTCTCGCTCCGCAACCGGGGCACGATCCGCGACTTCGACCCCGACCCCGACCAGCTGCTCGCCGAGGGGCCGTAGGCCGTGGCCGCGGCGACGTGGGACCCGGCGCAGTACCTGCGCTTCGCCGACCACCGCGCCCGCCCGTTCTTCGACCTGCTCGCGCCGGTGCAGGCCGAAGCACCGCGCCAGGTGGTGGACGCCGGCTGTGGTCCCGGGAATCTCACCGTCACGCTCGCCGCACGCTGGCCCACCGCGGCGGTCCTCGGGTTCGACTCGTCTCCCGAGATGGTGGAGCGTGCGGCGGCGCGCACGACGCCCCGCGTGCGCTTCACCGTCGACGACGCCACGACGTGGCAGCCCGCCGAGCCGGTCGACGTCCTGGTCAGCAACGCGCTCTTGCACTGGATCCCCCAGCACGACCAGCTGGCCGCTCGCTGGCTCGGCTACCTCGCGCCCGGTGGCTGGCTGGCGTTCCAGGTTCCCGGCAACTTCACCAGCCCGTCCCATCTCGCGATCGACGAGGTGCTGGGCCACCCGCACTGGCGGGCCGCGCTACCCGACGGTGTCGCGCACCGAGCTGGGTCGTTCGACCCCGCGCACTACCTCGAGGTGCTCGCCGACGCCGGCGCGGCCGTCGACGCGTGGGAGACCACGTACGTCCATGTGCTCGACGGGCCCGCCCCGGTCCTCGAGTGGATCAAGGGCACCGCGCTTCGTCCCGTGCTCGACGCGCTCGGCGCCGACACGCGCCGCGAAGAGTTCCTCACCGAGCTCAACGAGCGCCTCGTCGAGCTCTACCCGCCCGGCCCCCACGGGACCGTGTTCCCGTTCCGGCGGGTGTTCGTCGTCGCGCGCGTCTGCCCGCCGGGACGACGGTCAGGCGTCGAGGCCGGCGAGCTCGGCGAAGCGCTCGAGGCCGGCGGCGGCCTCGCGGGAGCGGGCCCACGGCGACACGATGAGCCGGGTGACGCCGACGTCCTCCCACCGCGCGATGTCGCCCGCTGACTCGACGGGCCCCCCGAGGCAGTACTGGAAGTCGTGCGGGTCTCGCCCGGCGTCGGTGAGGAACTGGCGCAGCTGCTCGACCTGGCGCGCCCCGCTCTCGAAGTCGTGGCCCATCCCGATCCAGCCGTTCCCGAGCGTGGCGGCGCGCCGCAGGGCGGCGGCACTCTCCCCCCCGATGAGGATCGGCGGCCACGGCTGCTGGACGGGCTTGGGCTCGAAGACGACGCCGTCGAAGGAGAAGAACTCGCCGTGGTGCGAGACCTCGGCCTCGGTCCAGAGGCGCTGGCACACCGCGATCGCCTCGTCGACGCGCCGGCCGCGCCGATGGAAGTCGAGCTCGGCCGCGACCCACTCCTCCTCGAGCCAGCTGGCGCCGACCCCGAACTCGACGCGCCCGTCCGACACGATGTCGAGCGTCTGGACGGCACGGGCCGCCACGAAGGGGTGGCGCAGGCCGATGTTGTAGACGTGGGTGCCGAGTCGGACGCGCTCGGTGCGGCCCGCGAGGTACGCGAGGTACGCGAACGCGTCGAAGATCGGCGTGGTCGGCGGGACCGGTGGGTGCTCCTCCCCGGGATGCGGCGACCGGCTCATCCGGGTCGTGAACACGAGGTGCTCGGGGAGCCACACCGACTCGTACCCGAGTCGGTCTGCCGCGAGGCTGCACTCCACGAAGTACGCGGGGTTGAGGCGGCCGAGCGCCACACCGAACTTCACCGGTTGCTCCTGTCAGGCGTGGGTGGTGTATGAGTCGTCGCCGGTGCGGTGCCACCCGCCGGCGGCGAGGTTGCCGCCGTCGACGTGGATCGTCGTGCCCGTCACGAACCGGGCGAGGTCGCCCGCGAGGAACACGACCGCCGCGGCGACGTCGTCGACCTCGCCGCCGACCGGCAGCGGGGTGTGCACCTCGATCGGCCCCACGCCTGGCGTGGGGATCACGTCCGGGGCCACGCAGTTGACCCGGATGCGCCGCGGTCCGAGCTCGAGGGCGAGGCTCTTGGTGAGGCTCGCCACGGCCGCCTTCATCGCCGAGTACACGGCGAAGCCCGGCGCGGCACGGTGGGCCTCGATCGACGTGAGGTTCACGATCGACCCGCCGCGGGGCGGCATCTGGGCGACGACCGCGCGGATCAGGTTGGTCACGCTGCCGAAGTTTTCCCGGACGAGGGTGTCCTGGCCCTTGGCGTTGACGCTGAGAAAGTCGGCGAAGAACCCGCCGCCGGCGTTGTTCACGAGGACGTCGATCGGCCCCAGCTCGGCGGAGACGCGCTCGACGAACGTCGCGCTCGCCTCCTCGTCGCGCACGTCCAGCTCGGCCGCGACGACGCGCCGGCCGGCGGCCTCGATCGTGTCCGCCGTCCCGTCGAGGTTCGGGACGTCGCGGTCGCAGATCCCCACGTGCGCGCCGAAGCGGGCGAGGGCGCCCGCCACGGCCTCGCCGATGCCGACCGCCGCGCCCGTGACGACCGCGACGCGGTCGGTGAGCAGCGCTGATGTCGGGTCGAGGGGCACGGCGCCGGACAGTACCCGGCCACTCCCGGTAGCGTCGGGGCCATGAGCTACTCCGTGGCAGGGAAGCACGTGCTCGTGACGGGCGCGTCGTCCGGCATCGGCGCCACGCTCGCCGAGGGGTTCGCCGCCCGTGGCGCGACGGTGGGCATCTGCGCCCGTCGCGCCGACCGCCTCGACGAGGTGCTCGCGAAGCTGAAGCAGCACTCGCCGGACTCGCGCGCCTGGACGGTCGATCTGGCCGACCTCGAGGGCATCGAGGCCTTCGCCGCGAAGGCCGACGCGGAGCTCGGCGGCGTCGACGTGCTGGTGAACAACGCCGGGATCCCGAAGCGCCGCGACGTGCGCCGCCTCTCCCCCGCCGAGGTCGACGCGGTCATGCGCATCAACTACCTCTCGCCTGTGCGGCTCACGCTTGCGCTGCTCCCGACGCTCATCGAGCGTTCGGGGCGCATCGTCAACATCTCGTCCGTCGCGGCTCGGCTCGGGCCGCCGATCGAGGGCGCGTACGGCGCGAGCAAGGCGGCGATGACCGCCTTCTCCGAGTCCATGGCCGTGGACCTGCGGGACACGGACGTGCTCGTCCACGTCGTGAACCCCGGCGTGCTCGACACCGAGCTCTTCCACCTGCCCGACAACGAACCGGGGTTCTCCGACTCGGTCGAGATGCTGCCCGTCGAGGCGATCGTCGAGCCGGTCATGGCCCAGCTCGACGCCGGCACGTTCGAGGCGTACGTGCCGAGCTGGTTCGCCGACGTGGTGGCCGGCAAGTTCGGGGACCCCGACGCGTTCCTCGCGGGCACGAAGGAGTTCGCCCGCTCCAAGTCGGCCTAGCCCGAGCCGTCGACGTGCGCGGCCAGCCGCGTCACTCGAGCAGGTCGGGCTGCTCGCGCACGATCGAGTCGTACAGCGGCGAGAAGCTGAACCAGCCGGCGACGTGCGAGCCGACCTGCGACGCGGTCAGCCGCGCCGCCTCCGGGCCGATGTGGACGGGCGTGCCGGCCGCCTCGGCCAGCAGCTGCGCCTGGCACGACCGCTCCATCGTGATGAACCACCAGACGGCCTCGTCGACCGAGTGGCCGACGGTCAGCAGCCCGTGGTTCCGCAGGATGACTGCCTTCCCGTCACCGAGGGCGTGGGCGATGCGCTTGCCCTCCTCGAGGTCGAGCACGACCCCCGTGTAGTCGTCGAACACCGCGTGGTCCTCGTAGAAGGCGCAGGCGTCCTGGGTCAGCGGGTCGAGGCGCCGCCCGAGCGTCGACCAGGCCTTGCCGTGGAGGGAGTGCGAGTGGGCCGCAGCGATGACGTCGGGTCGCGCCGCGTGCACCTGGGAGTGGATGGCGAACGCGGCCGCGTTCACCCCTCGCTCCCCCTCGACGACGTCGCCGGTGGCGTCCACCCGGATCAGGTCAGACACGCGGATGTGCTTGAAGTTCATCCCGAACGGGTTGACCCAGAAGTGGTCGAGGTGCTCCGGGTCGCGCGCCGTGATGTGCCCGGCGACGCCCTCGTCGAACCCGAACTTGCCGAAGAGGCGGAACGACGCGGCGAGGCGCTCCTTGCGGTGGCGGCGCTCCTCCTCGACGGTGTCGAACTGCGGGAGGTACCCGTTGGGGAGCCTTAGGGCGGCGAGGTCGGTGTCGGTGGTCGCCATGCGCGTCACCTCCAGGTGAGTCTCACGCGAGCGTACTGGCGGTGACGCCTCAGGTCGGCCGCCCGGCGAGTCCCGCCGTCTCGCCGCGCAGGACGCGGCGCACGTCGCGCAGCACCACGCGGCGGTCGCTCGCCTTGTCGGCGGCGTAGCGCCGCCAGCCATCGCCGACCTTCAGGTCCGCGACGAGGCCGTCGGCGAACGAATGGAAGTGGAGGAACGCGGCGCTCCCGCGCGTGAACGTGCCCGGGCTGCGCTCGCGCAGCGCGTCGATGCCGCGCAGCTCGACCAGGAGCGGCCCGAGGCGATCGAGGGTCTCGGCCCGCAGCCGGGCCATGCGCTCAGGCGGCGTCGGCGGGGAGCCCGACCGTCTTCAGCTCGAGGTACTCCTCGAACCCGGCGAGCCCGTGCTCGCGACCGATCCCACTCTCCTTGTACCCGCCGAAGGGCGAGTCGGCGCCGAACCACGCGCCGCCGTTCACCGCGATGGTCCCGGTGCGGATCCGCGACGCGACGCCGAGCGCCCGCTCGAGCGACGCGCCACTGACCGCGCCGGAGAGGCCGTAGCGCGAGTTGTTGGCGATCCGGACGGCGTCGTCGTCGTCCTGGTAGCGCAGCACGGCGAGCACCGGCCCGAAGATCTCCTCCTGGGCGATCGTCGAGTCGGGGTCGACGTCGACGAAGAGCGTCGGCTCGACATAGAACCCCTTCGGGAACTGCGACGGGACGCCCCCACCGACGACGAGCCGGGCGCCCTCGGCCTTACCCTTCTCGATGTAGCCGAGGACCCGCTCGCGCTGCCGCTGGTTGATGAGCGGTCCCATGAGGTTGCTCGGGTCGGTCGGGTCGCCGTACGAGAAGCCCTCGAACGCGGCCTTCAGCATGTCGACGCCCTCCTCGTAGCGCGAGGCGGGCAGCAGCATCCGGGTCGTGATGGCGCAGCCCTGGCCGGCGTGCATACACGTCATCGAGCCGGCCGGGACGACCGACGCGAAGTCGGCGTCGTCGAGGACGATGCTCGCCGACTTCCCGCCGAGCTCGAGGAACACCCGCTTCAGGCTGTCGGCGCCGCGCGCCATGATGCGCTTCCCCGTGGCCGACGAGCCGGTGAAGCTGATCATGTCGACCCGCGGGTCCGCGGTGAGCACCTCGCCGACGGCGGCCTTGTCACCCGCGGTGACGATGTTGAGCACGCCCGGCGGGAGGTCGGTCTGCTCGGCGGCGAGGCGCCCGATGAACGAGGCGCTCCACGGCGTGTCCGGCGCTGGCTTGAGGATCACCGTGTTGCCCGCGGCCAGCGCCGGGCCCAGCTTCGAGAGGTTCAGCATGAAGGGGAAGTTCCACGGGGTGATCGCGCCGCAGACCCCGACCGGCTCCTTGTACACGCGGCGGGCGCTGCGCATGCCCATGAACTCGTGGACGGGCAGGTCCTGCTCCCACTCGTAGGCGTCGATCATGTCGATGTCCCACTGCAGGTCGTCGATGCAGGAGTCGAGCTGGATCGCGTAGGTCAGCATGATCGGGGTGCCGACCTCGGCGACGACCTGGGGGCGCAGCGTCTCGCGCTCCCGGGCGAGCGCGTCCTTCAGCTGCTGGAGGCACCGACGCCGGAAGGCGCGGTTGGTGGACCAGTCCGTCTCGTCGAAGGCCCGCCGGGCCGCGCCGATGGCGCGCGCCATGTCCTCGGGCGCGGCGTCGGCCACCTGGCCGATGACCTCCTCGGTTGCCGGGTTCACGTTCGCGAACGTGGCGCCTGACGCGGCGTCGACGAGCTTCCCGTCGATGAGCATCCGGGATTCGGCGTCGATGTCAGCCATCGGTTCCTCGATTCGTCTGCGCTCCTGGCGCCCGGAGCGTACCGCTACATTCGCCGCGTGCGGATCGCCGCGCTCGATCTTGGGACGAACTCGTTCCACCTGCTCGTCGCGGACGTCCGCTCCGACGGCCACTTCGAGGCGCTCGCCCGCGAGAAGGCGATGATCCGCCTCGGCGACGTGGTCGCGACGAAGGGCCGGATCACGAGCGGCGCAGCGGACGTCGCGGTCCAGACCGTGCGGCGGTTCAAGATGCTCGCCGACGCGGCGGGCGCGACCGAGACGCACGCCTGCGCGACGAGCGCGATCCGCCAGGCGGCGAACGGCGACGCGCTCGTGGACCGCATCGAGGCCCAGACCGGGGTCGCCGTCGAGGTGATCAGCGGCCGGCGGGAGGCGGAGCTCATCTTCGGGGCGATCCGCGCCAGCGTGCTGCTCGAGCCGGCGCCGGCGCTGTGCTTCGACCTGGGCGGCGGGAGCCTCGAGGTGATGGTCGGCGACGCGGCGGCGCTGCACTGGTCGGCGAGCGAGAACCTCGGCGTCGGCCGCCTCACCGCCGACTACATGCGCAGCGACCCGTTGTCGAAGGAGGACCGGCGCGCCCTCCAGGCCCACCTCACCGACGTGCTCGAGCCCGTCGCCGAGGCGGCGACGGCGCACTCGCCGCGGATGGTGGTGGGGACGAGCGGCACGCTGCTCGACCTCGCCCACATGGTCGCGGCGCGACGCGCCACCGACGTGCCGGTGTCGCTCAACCAGCTCACGTTCGGTCGCGACGAGTTCCTGGTGCTGCACAAGGAGATCCTCGGGTCGAGCTCGAGTGAGCGGCTCCGCATGGAGGGCCTCGAGACTCGCCGCGTCGACCTGATCACGGCCGGCTCGATCCTCCTCGCGACGTCGATGGAGCTGTTCGGCTTCGACGAGATGACGGTGAGCGAGTGGGCGCTGCGGGAAGGCATCGTCCTCGACGTGATCGGGCGCCACGACCCGAGTGACTGGTCGGACGATCCCCGGGCGATCCGACGCGCGTCCGTGCAGGGGTTCGCGCGACGCTGCAACACGAACGAGGAGCACGCCCAGCGCGTCGCGCGGCTCGCGCTCGAGCTGTACGACCAGACCAAGCCGCTCCACGGGCTGGGCGCGAACGATCGCGAGCTGCTCGAGTACTCCGCGCTGCTGCACGACGTCGGCGAGCACGTGTCGACGACGGGGCACCACAAGCACGGCGCCTACCTCATCCGCCATGCTCAGCTGCGCGGGTTCACGCCCGCCGAGGTGCAGCTGCTCGCGGCGATGGCCCGCTGGCACCGCCGGGGCGAGCCCAAGCTCGGTGACGACTTCGGTCTCGTGGAGCGGCGCCGGCTGCGCCGTCTCGCGGCGCTGCTGCGGCTGGCCGACGGCCTGGATCGCAGCCGGAGCCACGCCGTCGAGCACGTGCACGTCACGCTCGGCCCGTCGCTCGTCGTCGTGCGGGTGCAGTCGTCACGCGACGTCGAGCTCGAGCTGTGGGGTGCCCGCCGCAAGCGCGAGCTCTTCGAGAAGGTGTTCGGGGTGGACCTCGAGCTGACGCCGGCCGAGCGCCGTCAGGAGGGGCCGCTCACCGTCTGATCGATGATCCGGGCGGTCGTCGCGATGAGTGCGTCGCGGGCAACGCCGAGCTCCTCGATCTCCCGGTGGAAGGCCGCGACCCGCTCGGTCATGGCGACGAGCGCCGAGGCCCCGGCGATCGGCGACACGTCGGGCGCGACACGCCCGGCACGCTGCGATTCGGCGATCCGCGCCGCGAGCGCCTCGGTGATCGGGAGCAGCGAGGCGTTGCGCACCGCTCGGAACCGCGGGTCGCCCTCCTGCGCCGCCAGGTTGCGGAGCCGGAAGACGGCGCGGTGCTGCTCCCATGAGGCCACGAACGCCTCGACGAGCTGGCGGGCCGACGCCGGCGACCACGCCTCGCCCAGGCGCTGGGTGATCGGCGTGAGGTCCTCCGCCGCGGCCTCGGCGAGGGCGAGCACCGCCGACTCGACGTCTCGGAAGTACTGGTAGAAGGTCGCGGGCGACGTCCCGACCGCCCGGGCGATGTCGACGACTCGCAGGTCGCGGGCGCGGCCGGAGTCGAGCAGGTCGGCGGTCGCCTCGAGCAGCCGGGCGCGGGTGCGCAGCCCGCGCCGGCCAAGGGCGCGCCCGTCGAGCGCGAGCGAGTCGCTCACCGGCCGGTCACCCGAGCGCTCCGGCGTCGCGCAGCGCCTGGGCGCGGGCCTCGTCGTAGCCGAGCACGTCGCGCAAGACCTCGTCGGTGTGCTGCCCGACGGTCGGTGCGTGCGCCGGGACGGGGAGCTCCTCGCCCTCCACGTGCACCGGGATCGGCATCTCGTCGGCGCCGAGACGCGCGGCCGGGTACCAGGGGAACCGGTCGCGGAACTGCGGGTCGTCGGCGATGGTCTTCGGGGTGTTCACCGGGGCGATCGGCGTGTTCACCTCGTTGCCGAACTCGATCCACTCCTCGGACGTGCGCGTGCGGAAGATGTCGCGGAGCTCGCGCTGCATCTCGCGGTTATGACGGGCGTGGTCGGCGTACTCCTCGCCCGGCCAGCGGTCGAAGAGGTCCGGCCGTCCGACGCCCTCGCAGAAGTTCTTCCAGAACGCCCGCTCGGACGCCATGAAGAGGACCTGGCCGTCGGACGAGTCGTACATCTGGTAGCGGACGCCCTCCCGCATGCCGGCGGTCCCGGGGGCCCGGCGCTCGTAGTTGTCGCTCGCGTTGCCCGTCACCTCGGACTCGGGCCGCTCGTACGACTTCCACGTCTCGATCCGGTACCAGTCCATGTACGCCGCCGCGTCGGACTGGGCGAGCTCCATCGCGCACCCCTGCCCCGTGGCGCGGGCCCGCGTGATGCCGGCCAGGAGCGCGAACGCGGCGAGCAGCGGCCCGGCGTGGATGCCCATGGACGGGTGCTCGGGCAGGTAGCAGAAGCCCTCGTCGTCGTAGGCGGCCGGGACGAGCCCCGCCCAGGTGTCGAACGCGATGCCGTGGGCCGGCAGGTCCCGGTAGGGCCCGGTCGCGCCGTAGCCCGAGAGCGAGCAGAACACGATCGCCGGGTTCACCACGCGGAGCTGCTCGAACCCGAGGCCGCGCTTGGCCAGCGCACCCGGGCGCATCGCCTCGACGACCGCGTCGGCGCCCCGAGCGAGGTCCCGGTACACGTCGACGGCCTCGGGCTTGCGCAGGTCGAGGGTGATGCTGCGCTTCCCGCGATGGATGTGGAGGTGCAGCAGGGAGTCGCCCTCGACGATGGGCCACGTCATCCGCCGGATGTAGTCACCTTGGGGTGGCTCGACCTTGATGACGTCGGCGCCGAGGTCGGCGAAGAACGACGTGAGCTCGCCCGGCCCGAGCAGCGAGCTCTCGATGACGCGCACGCCTTGCAGCAGCCCCCGGTCGGGCGCGCTCACAGCGTGTCCCCCGCCGAGAGCAGCGTCGCCGGGTGCGGGGTCATGAGCTCCTCACGCCAGGTCGTGAGGTACTCGCGGGCGCGGGCGCGCCAGCGGGCGAGCCGGTCGTCGCTGCGCTCGGTCGCGGCGCGCTGGAGCGCGCAGTGCGACGCCGGATCGGTCGCCCAGATGGTGAGCACCTCCCGGTCGGTGAGCAGCACCTCGTAGAGGCCGATGGGCCGGTGCCCGTAGTCGGCCAGGACGGGCTGCCACTCGTCGCGCACCGCCGCGAGATAGTCGAGAGCGGCGCCGGCCCGGCAGCGCGACAGCTCGTGGACGAACACCGGCGCGCGCACCGAGTCCGCGCGCAGCTCGGCGAGCGACGGGCACCCGGGCGCACCAGCCATGAGCCGGTCGAACCCTCCGGTGCGCACCTCGAGCGCGGTGCGCCACCAGGACTGGAGGTCGGGATTCTGGGTGCGCCGCAGGTTGGTGCGCTCCATCAAGCGCCGCCAGCCCTCCCACGCGTCCACGCACTCCCAGAGGTTCACGACCTGGGGCCAGCGGCCGGTCGAGCCCATCGTGTACCACGTCCCGACGAGGTCGAGGGTGCCGCCCGAGGCGTCCGACGCGCCCCGCTCCGCAGTCAGCGCCATGTACGGCATCGCGCCCTCGCCGACGATGTCCACGACCTCGTGGAGGTACACGTTGCGGTCGGGCACCGCCGGGATCGTAGTGGAGGCGTCAAGCGTCACTGTCGGGCGCGCGACGCTGACGTGCGTGGGCGCGCAGCTCGAGCGGCGGGGGCGGCTCCTCGTGCTCGCCGGCCCGGGCGTCATCGACGCCGGCGCCGTCCTGGCACTGCGGGCGTTCGCGGACGCGGGCGACCTGGGTGTGGCGAACACGTGGGGCGCAAAGGGCGTGTTCGCGTGGGACAGCCCGCACCACCTCGGCACCTGCGGTCTGCAGGCACGCGACTTCGAGCTCCTCGGCTTCGGCGTCGCCGACGCGGTGGTGACCGTCGGTCTCGATCCTGACGAATCACCGCTCGCCCGGCTCGCCCCCGCACCGCTGCTCGCGCTCGACGCCGGCGCGTTGGCGGGCCACGCGGGACGCCTCGTCCGGACGGGTCCGGCGATCCCGAACGAGCTGTACCCGCGGCTCGCGGCCGTCGCCCAACCGGGCTACGTCGACGACAAGGTTCCGCTCCATCCGGCGCGCGCCGTGGCCGACGTCGGCGCAGTCGTTCCGCCCGGAGGGCTCGTGACCGCGGAGCCCGGCCTCGCCGGGCTGTGGGTGGCGCGGGTGTTCCCGACGCCGGCGTTGGCCGCGGACGCGCCGCGCCGCGTCGTCGTGCCGGCGCGTCGCGACCCGGGGGTGGCCGTCCGGCGGGCCGCGGCGGCAGCGATCACGGGTCGTCCGGCGGTCGCGATCACCACCGCGCCGCTCGACGCCGAGACGGAGGCGGCGATCGCCTCCGTGCCCAACGAGCGGGTGCCGCTCGTCGTGGAGGTGTGGACGGAGGGCGGCATGCTCCCCGACGCGACGGCCCACGCCGAACGACTCAGCGCCGCGCTCGTTCGTGGCGCACCCCGGGTGCTGGAGGTCCCGGTGTGCCTCGAGGACACGGACGCGCTCCTGGCGGCGGCGGGACCGCTCGTCGCGTGGTCCGACCAATAGGGTCGGGGCCGGAGGGCTGATGTCAGAACCGCGCTGCGCCATCGTGACCGGGGCGTCGTCCGGCATCGGACGCGCCATCGCGGTCGAGTTCGGGCGCCTCGGCTGGCGCGTGGCGATCGGCGCGCGGCGCGAGGACCGGCTGGAGGAGACCTCGTCGGAGGTGCAGGCCGCGGGCGGCCGCGCCCGCGCGCTCCCGCTGGACGTGCAGGACGCGGACTCGATCGCGACGTTCTTCGCCGCGGCGGAGGCCGCCCACGGACCGGTCGACGTGCTCGTCAACAACGCCGGGGTCGCGACCCCCGGGTGGCTCCACGAGCTGTCGGTGGAGGCGGTGCGGCGCGACGTCACCACGAACCTGCTCGGGCCGCTGCTGATGTCCCGCCTCGCCATCGGCTCGCTGCGCCGGCGTGGCGCCGGGGGCGACCTCGTGTTCATCACGTCCGACGCGACGCGCCACCCTCGACCTCGGATGGCGCCCTACACCGCGACGAAGGCGGGGCTCGAGGCGCTGTCGCATTCGTTGGCGCTCGAGCTCGAGGGCACCGGGATCCGGGCCACCGCCGTGCGCGTCGGCCCGACGATCACCGAGTTCGGGTTCGACTGGCCGATGGACGAGCTCGAGGACCTCATGACCTACTGGCCGCGCTTCGGCCTGCAGCGGCACGCCGGGATGCTCGACCCGTCGGCCGTGGCCCGTGCCGTCGTGACCGCGGTGACGGCCCCGCCGGGCATGCTCGTCGACACGATCGAGGTGCAGCCCGAGGCGCCCGTCGGCGACGCGGGCCCGGCCGCGATCATCGAGCGGCCGGCGGAGTAGCGCCGGGCGCGCCGCTCCCCGCCATGTAGCGACGGACGAGTCGGCGGCTGCGGTGGCGCGTGTGCGCCATGATCCCGGCGTCGCTCGCCCCGTGCTCGGTGGCGGCGACGACCGTCCCGCGTCGCAGCGACGAGCCGCGAAAGCGCGCCGCGTCGAGGGCCGCCCCGTCGGCGGCCCGTCGCACGATCCGGGTGATCGCCTTCACCGACAGCCGCCCGGCACCGACGTGCCCGTGGCGGTCGACGGCGCGAAGCGCCGGACCCGACGTGAGCGACGCGGCGCGCCGCCAGCTCACCCACGCGTTGACCGCGCACAGCTCGGCGGCGGAGCCGAACGGAACGACGACGGGCCGGCGGCCCACGTCGACCCGCAACCCGGCGCGGACCCGGCGGACGTGGGCGACGTCGAGCCGGACCAGCTCACCCGGACGGAGGCCCGCGCCGTAGCCGAGGAGCAGGACCGCCCGGTCGCGCGTCCCCGCCAGGGTGTCGGGCAGGGCACGCGACATGGCGCGGACATCCGCGACGCTCAACGGTGTCGTGGTCGTCGCCCGGTCGCGCTGGCGCCATTCGGCGCGGGCGACGGCCAAACGCACCGGCGCGCTGCCCGTCGGCGAGGGCTGCCCGTGGTCGACGTGCTCGGCCCGCACCGCGGCGAGCCGGCGGCGCACCGTCGCGACGCTGCGGCTGGACGCGAGGTGGTCGACGTAGCGGGCCACGGTGCCGGCCGACGCCGGCCGCGGCGTGAGGCGGGTGGTCGCGCACCACGACGCGAACGCGGCCCAGTCGCTGCGGTAGGCCCGGAGGGTGACGGCGGACCGGGGCACGGCGCGCCACCGTAATCCTGGGGTCCGATAACTGGCACGGCGTTGACCGTCCCTGCGGGCGCCGGGATCCTTCCATCATGGACACCACGCGCGAGTACATCGTCGACGCCGACGGACACGTCTGCGAGCCGGCCGACCTCTGGACGAACGGGTTGCCCGAGCACCTGAAGGACCGGGGCATCCGCCTCCGGTGGAACGAGTCGACCGGGTTCGACGAGTGCCTGGTCGACGACCAGATGGCGACCGACCGGGGCCTCGTCGGGCTGGGGAACGCCGGCGAGTCCTTCGACAACTTCGGGCAGGGACGCCACTACGAGGACCTGAACCCTGCCGGCTTCGACGCCGCCGAGCGCGTGAAGGTGCTCGACTCGGAGGGGATCGACCTCGCGGTCATCTATCCCGGGCTCGGCCTGAAGCTCGGCGGCATCCAGGACCCCGAGCTCGCGGTCGCCTGCTGCCAGGTCTACAACGACTGGCTCGCCGAGTGGACCGCCGCCGCGCCCGACCGGCTGCGAGGCGTCGGCGCGCTGCCGCTGCAGGACCCGAGCGCCGCGGCCGCCGAGGCGCACCGCATCCGCGACCTCGGCCTCGTCGGCGGGTTCGCGCGACCGAACGCCTACCTCGACCGGCCGTTCCACCACAAGGCGTACACGCCCGTGTGGGAGGCGCTCGAGGAGACCGGGCTGCCGCTCGCGCTGCACCCGGCCGGGCTCGCCGACATGCCGGGCGCGTCGCGGGGGCTGATGGCGTGCATGGCGCCCGGCACCCACCACGCGCTGATCCTGCTCTTCGACCAGCAGATGACGCTCTCGAACCTCACCTACGGCGGCGTACTCGAGCGCCATCCGGACCTGAAGGTGATCGTGCTCGAGTGCGGCGGCGGCTGGATCGCGCACTGGATGGATCGCCTCGGCGAGTTCGAGGAGAGCTACGGCTGGACGACGGCCGGGATGTCGCTCACGCCCGAGGAGTACTTCCGCCGCCAGTGCTGGATCAGCTTCGATCCGGGTGAGCGGACGGCCGGAGTGCTCGGTCCGCTCGCGGGCGGCGACCGGTTCATCTGGGCGTCCGACTTCCCGCACAGCGACGCGAAGTACCCGGGTGTCGTCGACGAGCTGCGCGAGAACAACGAGGACCTCGCGCCGGAGAGCCGGGCGGGCCTGTTCGGCCGGAACGCGCTCGCCATGTACGGGATCGTGGGCGCGGCGTGAGCGACCTCGACCTCCTCATCCGTGGCGGACGGGTGGTCGACGGCACGGGCGCGCCGGCCCGGGCGGCCGACGTCGGCATGCGGGCCGGCCGCGTCGTCGCCGTGGACGAGCAGCTGGACGGCGGCGCGACACGGGAGCTCGACGCCGACGGCCTGCTGGTGACCCCGGGCTTCGTCGACGTGCACACCCACTACGACGCCCAGCTCCACTGGGACCCGACGGCGTCCCCCGCGTCGTGGCACGGCGTCACGACACTGCTCACCGGGAACTGCGGCTTCACGTTCGCGCCCTGCCGCCCGGAGGACCTCGAGTGGCTCCTCCTCATGCTGAGCCGCGTCGAGGGCATGTCGGCCGACGCGCTGGCCAAGGGCGTCGACTTCCCGGGCGGCACGCTCGGCGACTTCCTCGACAACCTGGAGGGGCGCGTCGGGGTCAACGTCGGGGCGAACGTCGGGCACTGCGCGCTGCGCCGGCACGTGCTCGGCGACGAGGCGTCCGTGCGCACCGCCACCGACGACGAGGTCGCGGCCATGCAGGAGCTGCTCCGCGGCGCCTTCCGCGACGGCGCCGTGGGCTTCACGTCGTCGCAGCTCGAGATCCACCAGGCGCACGACGGGCGAGGCGTGCCGTCCAACTACGCCGCGCCCGAGGAGCTGATCGCGCTCGCCGGCGTCCTGAGGGAGTTCGGGCGCGGCCAGATCGAGTTCATCCCCCGGTCGTTCCTCGTCGGCTACGACGACGACGACCGGGCGCTCATCCGGGCCATGGCCGAGGCGTCCGGCCGACCGGTGCACCTCAACACGCTCACCCAGATGCCGCACGCCCCCGACGGCTGGTCGCGCAGCCTGGAGTTCGCCGAGCACGCCATCGCCGACGGACTCGAGATCCACCCGATGTTCGCCAGCAACCGCCAAGGCGCGCACTTCCAGCTCGGCTCGACGTTCCTGTTCGACGAGATGCCGACGTTCCGCGCCACGCTGACGCTCCCGCCGGAGGAACGCGCCGCCCGGCTGCGTGACCCGGCGGTGCGCGAGCAGATGCGCCACGAGCTCGCCGACCCGACTGGGCGCTCGTTCGTGGTCCCGTGGTCGGTGCTGCGGGTCGAGCAGGTCCGCCACGACCGGAACCGGCGCTTCCTGGATCGCACGGTGACCGAGGTCGCCGAGGTGTGGGACGCCGACCCGCTCGACGCGTTCCTCGACCTCTCGTTGGACGAGGACCTCGAGACCCAGTTCGTGCTCGCCGCGCCCCCGGACCCGCGCCGGCGTGCCGCCACCGAGACGCTCATCCACGCGCCGTTCGTGATGCCGGGCAGCAGCGACGGCGGGGCGCACCTGCTGTCGTTCTGCGGCGCGGACTACACGACGCGCCTGCTCACCGAGTGGGTGCCGGAAGTCCTGAGCCTCGAGGAGGCCGTGGCGCGCCTCACGAGCATTCCGGCGGACGCCAGCGGGGTGGCCGGCCGGGGACGCCTCCTGCCGGGCGCGGCCGCCGACGTGCTGCTGATCGACCAGTCGACGCTCGCCACCCCCGACGCGCCACGCTACGTCGAGGACATGCCCGCGGGCAGCGGTCGCTTCGTGACCGACGCGACCGGCTACGAGGCCGTCATCGTCAACGGCGAGGTGCTGCTCGAGCACGGCGAGTGGACGGGCGCCACGCCGGGCCACGTGCTGCGCGGCGGCGCCTGACGCGCCGTCGGCGGCCGCCGTGCCACGCGGCGGTACGCTGAAAACGGACGTCATCGAGCGTGGAGGGTCACATGCACGTCGACGACATGATCCTGGTCAGTGTCGACGACCACGTCGTGGAGCCGCCCGACCTCTTCGAGCGTCACCTCCCGGCGAAGTACCGCGACCTCGCGCCCCACGTCGTGCACCAGCCCGACGGGACGGACCAGTGGGAGTTCCACGGGCTCCACATCCCCAACGTCGGCCTGAACGCGGTGGCGGGCCGTCCGCCCGAGGAGTACGGGATCGACCCGACCTCGTTCGACGAGCTGCGCCCGGGCTGCTTCGACGTCGAGAAGCGCGTGCTCGACATGAGCGCGAACGGCGTGCTCGGGTCGCTGAACTTCCCGTCCCTGCCGGGCTTCGCCGGTCGCCTCTTCGGCTCGCTCGAGGACAAGGACGCGGCCCGGATCCTCACCGAGGCCTACAACGACTGGCACATCGACGAGTGGTGCGGCTTCGCGCCCGACCGGTTCATCCCGCTCGCCGTGCCCGCGATCTGGGACCCCGAGGTCACCGCGGCCGAGATCCGCCGGGTAGCGAAGAAGGGCTGCCACGCGATCACGTTCCCCGAGAACCCGGTGCCGCTCGGGCTGCCGAGCTTCCACACCGACCACTGGGACCCGGTGTGGCGGGCCGTGTCCGACACCGGGATGGTCGTCTGCATGCACATCGGGTCGTCGTCGAAGCTCGTCGTCACCGCGTCGGACGCGCCGATGGACGTGATGATCGTGCTGCAGCCGATGAACATCGTGCAGTGCGCGGCCGACCTCGTGTACTCGCCGCTCTGGAAGAAGTTCCCCGACGTCACGGTCGCCCTCTCCGAGGGCGGGATCGGCTGGGTCCCCTACTTCCTCGAGCGGCTCGACCACTCCTATCGGACCCACCGGGCCTGGACGGGCGCCGACTTCGGGGACCAGACGGCCAGCGAGTTCTTCCTCGACCACGTGATCCTGTGCTTCATCACCGACCCGGTCGGCCTGCAGCTCGTCCGGGACCACATCGGGGTGCCGAAGGTGACGGTGGAGATCGACTACCCGCACTCCGACACGACGTGGCCGAACGCGCCGGAGCGGCTGGCCGCCGAGTTCGCCGGCACCGACCTCACCGACGCGGAGATCAACGCGATCACGTACGAGAACGCGATGCGAGAGTTCCGCTACGACCCGCTCCGCACCCGGCCGCGTGAGCGCTGCACGGTCGGTGCGCTGCGGAGCGAGGCGATCGGCGTCGACACGAAGCCGGTCTCGAAGGGCCGCCGGTTCCCCGAGCAGCACGGCATCACGATCGACAAGCTGTCGCCCACCGCGTGAACGACCCGGACGCGCGGCACGCCGCGCCCGACGGCGAGGGGCCGCGCCCGCTGCGCACGACCCCCCGACCCCCGCTCGTGCACTGGCTGGTCGATTCGGCGGTCGTGTTCCTCGCGCTCATCCTCGTCGGGCTCTTCCTCGGGGCGCCGTGGTGGGGCGTGGCGATCGTGTCGCTCGCCGTCGGCGTGGTCGCGGCCCGGTACACGTGGCGGGCCGACGTCAGGGCGATGGCCGCCCGGCAGGCGGGTCGCCCGAGCCCTCAGACCGGGTCGGGCAGCGCGTAGAGGCGCCGCGCGTTGTCGGCCGCGATGGCCCGCTGGTCGTCGGGGCCGAGGCCACCGATCGTGTCGAGCAGCTCGGCGACCGTGCCGGGGAACTTCGCGTCGGGGTGCGGGTAGTCCGACGCCCAGATGATCCGCTCGGCCCCGACGTAGGGCGACTGCGCCGCGAGCGGCAGCGTCTCCTCGTCGGCGTCGAAGGACACGTAGCACTGGCGCCGGAAGTACTCCGACGGCGCCATCGTCAGGTCCGGGACGTCGAACGGGAAGATCTTGTAGTGGTGGTCGAGGCGCTCCATCCACGGGGTGATCCAGCCGCCGTTCGTCTCGAGCACGATGAGCGTCAGGTCCGGGTATCGCTCGCACACCCCGCCGGCGAGGAGGAACGCCAGGCTCGTCATCATGTCGACCGGGTTCCCGATGCACTGGGTGAAGAAGATGTTGTCCATGTTCAGCCCGCCGCTCATGGTCATCCCGGTGCGTGACTTCACCGTGTTGAGGTGCAGCCCGACCACGGCACCGGGGACGTCGCCCGCGAGGAACGGGTGCAGGCCGAGCGGCCAGCCCGTGTCGGACGCGGCGCGCCAGATCGGGTCCCACACCGGGTCCTGGAAGTGCTTCCAGTCGACGACCGGGTTGGGCCGGATGAAGGTGCCGACGAGGTTGGGCTTCGCCGCGGCGCGGCGCAGCTCCGCGGCGGCCGCCTCCGGGTCCTGCTGGGGGATGATCGCCACGCCGAAGAGCCGCTGGGGCGACGCGGCGCAGAAGTCGCTCAGCCAGTCGTTGTACGCGCGGCACTGCGCGACGGCGAAGTCGACGTCGCGGAGGCCCGCCACCCCGAGCAGGTTCGTCGGATACAGGACGGTCTGGTCGATGCGCTCGGCGTCGAGGTCGACCACGCGCGGCCCGGGCTCGAAGGCCCCCGGCCGAATCTCGGCGTAGCGGATCTCGCCCGCCGCGGCGCGCGCCTGCTCCTCGGGGCCGAGCCCGCCCGACCCGGCGTACGCGAACACGTTGGCGGGGTCGCGGGCGCCGTCGAACACGACCCAGTCTCGACCCGCGCCATCCGTCTCGACGTGCCAGATCCGGTCACGGAACGCCGCCGGCGCGTAGTCGAGCATGCCGCTCGGGTGCTCGAGCACGTGCCCGTCGGCGTCGACGAACGATGCAGGCGTTACGGTCGGCATCGGCCCTCCCTCCGCTCGGCCCGTAGTCTGGCGCGGATGGCCGCGACCGTCGCGCTGGTCCACGGCGCGTGGCGCGACGTCCCGAGCACCTACGGCCTCTGCACGAAGGACCAGGCCATCCCCCGGGGGATGCAGCGCGCCTTCGCCCGGACGCGCCACGTCGTCGACTGGCCGGCCGGCCATTCGCCCTTCTTCTCTCGTCCGGACCTCGTCGCGGCGCTCCTGGCCGCCCGCGCACGCGCCGGGACCTAGGCTCGGACGCGATGAGCGCGTTGGACGACTACCTCGCGAAGGCCCGCGCCGCGCTCGACGGGGTGCGGCCCCAGCTCGACGACCTGAAGGTCCAGGCGAACCAGGCCCAAGCCGACGCCAAGGAGCGAATCCAAGCGGGCATCGGCAAGGTCCAGCAGACGCAGGCCAAGGCCAAGTCCCAGCTCGACGACGCCGCGAAGTCGGGCCAGGACAAGTGGCGGTCGGCGGCGCGTCAGGCCGAGAAGACGGTGAACGAGGTCGGCGACCAGCTCCAGGGCGTCGCCGACCAGGTGCAGCGCAGCGTCAACGCCGCGGCGCCCGCCGCCCGCCGCGCCTGGACCGCGTTCCTCGACGAGTGGAAAAAGGGCTCGGGCGACCGCCAGCGCCTCCTCGACGAGGATTGACCTCCCGGCACGAGCGGCGCAACCGCGCCTTCTGGGACGCCGACGCTGACGACTACCAGGCGGCCCACGCCCACGACCTGACCGGCGACCGGGTCCGTGCCTGGGGCGCGTTCCGCATCCCGGAGTCGGAGCTGGGCGTGCTCCCTGAAATCGCCGGACGCGACGTGCTCGAGTACGGGTGCGGCGCGGCGCAGTGGTCGACCGCGCTGGCTCTCGACGGAGCCGCGCCGGTCGGGCTCGACCAGTCACGGGCCCAGCTGCGCCACGCCCGCCGGCACCAGCTCGAGCACGACGTCACGTTCCCGCTCGTGGCCGCGAGCGGCGAGGCAACGCCGTTCCGCGACGCCCGGTTCGACCTCGTGCTGTCCGACCACGGCGCGATGTCGTTCTGCGACCCCGACGCGTCGGTGCCCGAGGTCGCCCGGCTCGTGCGACCCGGCGGCCGCGTCGTGTTCTGCCACACGACGGCGTGGCTCGAGCTGACCTACGACGAGCGACGGGAACGCCAGGACCGACGCCTCCACGCCGACTACTTCGGGATGCGCTGCTTCGACCGGGGCGAGGGCACGGTCGACTTCCAGCTCCCCTACGGCGAGTGGCTCCGCCTCTTCCGTCAGCACGCGCTCACCGTCGAGGACCTCGTGGAGCTCCGACCCTCGAAGGGCGCCACGACGACGTACGACCTCGCGCCGCGGGGCTGGGCGCGCCGCTGGCCGGCGGAGCAGATCTGGGTGCTGCGACGGGCGTGAGCTACGGGTAGCGCAGCGCCACCGCGGCCTCGGGGCTGTGCGCGTGGAAGGCCAGGCTCTCCTCGAGGTAGAGGAACACCTGGCCGGCGTCCGCGTGGTCGAACCCGATCGAGACGTCCTGGCCGCACGACAGCTCGAAGTCCTCGCCGCGCAGGCTCAGCACGACCGCCCCGTCGACCGCCGGCGCGTACACGACCGGCCCGCCGAGGATGAGCCGCAGCCGCTCCAGGACGGGGTAGCCGCCGTCCTCGGTCGTCTCGAGGATCCCGGCGTAGCGGCGCGGCCCCAGGCCGACCCCGTACGGGCCCTCGACGCCCGCGTCGCGCAGGCGCGCAACGGCCATCGCCACCCAGCGCGGGTACTCGCCGAACCGGTCCCCGAGCTCGACCGCGGGGTGTGGGGACGCCTCGGCGAGCCCGGTCATGCCCGAGCCCTCGTAGCCGCGGAACACCACGTGGTCCTCGGCGAGCGCGATATTGCGGGCCGCGTCGATGACCGGCGCGAGGTCAGGCGACGTGTGGCCGCGGTCGACCGCGTCGAGCTCGGCGCGCTGGAGCGCGAACCGCGCCCGCAGCTCGATGTAGGGCTGGAGCTGGCGGCGCGCGCTCTCGACGCCGTGGACCGGGCCGCTCCCCATGGCCTCGATCGTCCCGAGGGACAGCGCCGACGCCTCCCAGCCGTGCGGGCCGGTGAAGTCGACGAGCCGGCGCCCGGCGAGGAAGTTCTCGAGCGAGCGGCGGGCCTCGGTCTCGATCTCGGCCCACGCCGCCTCGGAGATCGGCGCGAGGTCGCGGAAGAGGTGGTTCACGACTTCTCCCCCCGGAGGCTGCCGATCCCGAGCGACGTGTCGCCGCCGGCCTCGCCGCTCTCGGCCTCCTCGGCCACGATCGACTCGTCCGTGAAGAGATAGGTGCGGAGGTGTCGGTCGAGGACCGGGTCGTGGCGGCGCAGCCACTCGAGCGTCATCGCCGCGTGCTCCTTCTCCTCGTCGCGGTTGTGGGCGAGGATGTCCGCGAGCGTGCCGTCGGTCGTGGCGTCGACGCGCTGGTCGTACCAGTCGATCGCCGCGAGCTCCTCCATGACCGAGGTGATCGCCCGGTGCCGGTCCACCGTGGCGCCACTGAGCAGCTCGGCCGGCTCGTGGAGACCTTCGCTCGCCATCGGTCGCCCTCCTTCGTCGCGTGCACCCTACCGATCAGCGGCGCTCGAACTGCAGGCCCGCCGCCTCGCGGTCCCACGTGTCGGGCGTGACGCCGTCGTCGCGCAGCTGGTACTTCAGGACCCGCCCGACCGGGTTGCGCGGCAGGTCGGAGCGGAACTCGACGTAGCGAGGCACGGCGAAGTACGGGACGTGGTCGATCGCCCAGCGGCAGAGCTCCTCTTCGGTGAGCGCCGCTCCGTCGACGAGCACGACCGTGACCTTCACCTCGTCCTCGCCGACCTCGCTCGGGACGGAGTGCACCGCGACGTCCTGCACGGCGTCGTGGCCGTGGAAGATCCGCTCCATCTCGAAGCTCGAGACGTTCTCCCCCCGGCGGCGCAGGTAGTCCTTCTTGCGGTCGACGAAGTAGAGGAACCCGTCCTCGTCGAGGCGGCCGAGGTCGCCGGTGTGGAACCACAGGTCGCGCAGGACGGCGAGCGTCTCCTCGGGGCGGCGCCAGTAGCCGGCGAACATCACGTTCGGCCGGCGGGGCCGGCACGCGATCTCGCCCGTCTCCCCCACCCCCACCGCCGCGTCGTCGTCGTCGAGGAGCGCGACCTCGAACTCGTGGTCGTTCGGCTTGCCCGCCGCGCCGGCCTTGTTCTCCTCCCCGGCCGGCAGCATCGAGATGAGCGACGCCTCGGTGAGGCCGTAGCCGCCACTGAACGTGGCGCAGCCGAACCGCTCGCGCCAGATCTTGTCGATCGCCGGTGGGATCGGCGCGGCGGCGCACAGGCGCAGCCGGTGCCCGGCCTGGTCGGGGTGGTCGGCCGCGTCGGCGATGAGCGTGGCGAGCGAGCCGAGGAGCGACACCATCGTGGCGCCCGTGCGGCGCACCTCGGGCCAGAAGCGCGACACCGAGAAACGCCGGGCGATGCTCGCGCTGCCGCCCGTCAGCAGCGTGCCGACGACGCACACCGAGATCGCGTTGAAGTGGAAGAGCGGCAGCGGGGTGAGCACGACGTCGTCGGGTCGCCGCTGCCACGCGCGGGCGATCTGCTCGGCGAGGCAGACGATGTAGTGCTGCGGCAGCATGCAGCCCTTCGACGGTCCCGTCGTCCCGGCCGTGTAGATGAAGCACGCCAGGTCGGAGGGCCCCACCGCGACCGGCGGCACGAGCTCGGGCGAGCGTGCCAGCAGCTCGTCCCAGTCGTCGACCCGCGCCGCGGTGACGGCGGCGTCAGGGGATCCGACGCACACCACCGTCTCCAGGTCGGGCGGCCGCGGCGTCAGCGCGGCGACCCGGCTCGCGAAGTCACCCTCCACGACGAGGACGCGCGCCCCCGAGTCGGCGAGCTGGTGCCGCAGGAACTCGCCCTTGTACGCCGTGTTGATCGGCACCTGCGCGGCGCCAAGCTTCAGCGCGGCGAAGAACGAGAGGACCTGCTCGGGGCCGTTCTCCAGCAGCGTCGCGACGCGATCCCCCGCCTGGACACCGAGGCCGGCGAGGGCGGCCGCCATCCGGCCGCTCTGCTCGTCGGCCTCCGCCGCGGTGAGCGTGCGGCCCTCGAAGTCGAGGTAGGGGCCGTCGGGATCACGGGTGAGGCGCCCCGCGAGCGCGTCGAGGACGGTGGTGGTGGCGTCCACGTCGGACATGGAGGCGGGAACCCTACCTACGACCCCAACGGACCCGGGTCAGCTGGTCCTTGAGCCCTCGGGCGGGTGGTGCGTCACGGTGAACGCCACCTCCTGACCGAAGGAGAGCTCGAGGTTGTGCCCGTCGGGATCCGCGACGATGGCCCAGTAGCCGACCGGCGGGCCGTCGTCGGCCGGCCCGAACACGTCGTGGCCCGCCGCGCGCGCCGCGGCGCAGCGGGCGTCGACCTCCTCCCGGCTGACGCAGCCGACGCCGAGGTGCGCGAACCCGCCGAGCTGGTGCGAGACGGTCGTCTCGATCAGCACGATGACGAAGGGACGGGTCAGGTCGCTCAGCCACGCGACGGTCGCGCCCGTCGCCGGGTCGACGCGGGAGTGGACGACCGTCATGTCGGCGAGCTGCTCGTAGAAGGCGATGCTCCGCGCCGCGTCGGCGACGGGCAGCGCGACGTGGGTGAGCCCGTGATCTTCCCGCGACGCTGCCACGATGGGAGCGTACCGACGGAGGGAGGCGACGTGGGCCACGAGCACCACTACCGGGCGACCTGCACGTGGCACGGCTCGACGGGCGCGGGCTACGACGCGTACGACCGCGCGCACACCGTGACGACGCCGCCCGCCGCCGGGACGCTCCACCTGTCGGGCGACGCCGCCTTCGGCGGTGACGCGGCGCTCATGAACCCCGAGCTGCTGCTCGTGGCGGCGGCCGCCTCGTGCCAGCTGCTGTCCTTCCTGGCCGTGGCGAGCCGGGCGCGCGTCGACGTGCTCGAGTACCTGGACGACGCCGAGGCGTGGATGCCCGAGGACGACCCGCCCACCCGGATCACGCGGATCGTGCTGCGGCCCCGGATCACGGTGCGCGGCGACGTGCCGACCGCTCGGCTCGCGCACCTCAGCGAGGTCGCCCACGGCGAGTGCTACGTGGCGAACAGCCTGCGCACCGACATCGCCGTCGAGCCGACGTTCGTGACTACGGCAGCACCCCCGGATGGCGCGCCGGCCGGACCGGCAGCGCCCGGCGCGCCGCGGTGAGGCGCAGCGCGGCGAGCAGCGCGTCGCGCAGCTCCACCGGGGCGACGACCTCGTCGTAGCTCATCGTGTCCGCCGCGTGGTACGCGCCGCCGAGCTCGGCGTGCTCGAGCACGGCCTTCGTGTCGCCCTCGATCCCCGCGGCCTCGGCGCCGCCGGCCGCGGGCATCGCGCCGAGCCGCGCCCCGGGCAGCGCCAACGTGACCGTCTGGTCGTCGAAGGGGTTCATCGCCATGAGGGAGCTACCGAACCCGTACGCCTTGCGCAGGGTGACGTGCAGCTTCGGCGCAGTGAGGCGCGCCTGCGCGGCGAAGAGCCGGGCCGAGTGCCGCAGGATCCCCGACCGCTCGGCCGCGCTCCCCGCGAGCACGCCCGGGTTGTCGGCCAGGAACACGACCGGGAGATGAAAGGCGCCGACGACTCCCAGGAAGTGGGCCGCCTTGTCGGCGCCGTCGGCGTCGATCGCGCCGGCCTTCACCGCGGGCTGGTTCGCGACGACCGCCACCGTCACACCCCCGAGGCCGGCGAGGGCCGTGACGACCGTGCGGCCGTGGGCCGGCTCGATCTCGAGCACCGAGCCGCGGTCGAAGACGAGCTCGACGACCGGACGAATGTCGTAGCCGCGGCGCGGGTCCGCGGGGAGCAGCGCCGCGAGCCCGTCGAGGGGGCGCGGCCCGGCGTCGTCGCCGGCCCGCGACGGCGGCGTCTGCCACGCGTTCGAGGGAAAGTACCCGAGGTAGCGGCGCACGAGGTCGAGCGCCGCCCGGTCGTCGGGGGCGGCGTTGTGCGCCACGCCGCTCACGGTCGTTTGGGTCGCCGTGCCGCCGAGCTCCTCCTTCGTCACGGTCTCGCCCATGGAGGCCTGCACGAGGGGCGGGCCCGCCGCGAAGAGCGCGGCCCCTTCCACCATGACGACGAGGTCCATGAGCGGCGCAGCGAGCGCGCCGTGCCCCGCCGACGCGCCCATGACGACGGCGACGGTCGGGACGAGCCCGCCGAGCCGAGCGAGCGCCTGGAGGTCGTTGGGGCTGCGGCCTCGCCGCTCGAAGGCGTTCTGGGCCCGCGCCCCCGCGCCTTCGAGACACAGCACGAGCGGCACGCGCTCCTGCCGGGCGAGGTCGGCGAGTCGGTGCCGCTTCGCCGCGGTGCCGTGCCCGATCGACCCGCCCATCACCGTGAAGTCCTCGGCGCCCGCCAGCACCGGGCGACCGTCGACGAGGCCGTGGCCGGCCACGAGCCCGTCGGCGGGCACCGGTGGCATGACGCCCCGGTGCACCGACCCGACGAGTGTGCCGAGCTCCACGAACGTGCCGGGGTCGAAGAGCGCGTCGAGGCGCCCCCGCGCGTCGAGGCGACCCCCGCGGCGCTGGCGCTCGAGTCGCTCTGGTCCGCCCATCGCACGGGCCGCCGCGCGTCGCGCCGCGAGGTCATTGAGGAGCGGCTCCCACCCGGTCACGACGCCAGCGCCTCGGCGTGCTCGTCGGGGCTGCCGAACGTGGTGTTCAGGAGCCAGGCCCGCTTCAAGAAGAGGTGGACGTCGACCTCCCAGGTGAAGCCGATCCCGCCGTGGACCTGCAACGAGCCCTTGGCGTTCCCGAGGGCTGCGTCCCCGGCGAGGCACTTCGCGGCGCGCACCGCCCGGTCGACGTCGCCGACCTCGGGGTCGTCCAGATGGCACGCCGCCGCGTCGACCGCGGCCCGCGCGACCTCGGCGCGGACCGCGAGGTCCGCGAGGAGATGCTTCACCGCCTGGAAGGAGCCGACCGGGCGGTTGAACTGCTGGCGAGCCAGCGCGTACTCGGTGGCACGCTCCGCGCAGGCCTGGGCCATCCCAGCCTGATACGCGGCCACCAGCACGGCGCCCGCGCGGCGCCACTCGTGCGCCCTCGCCGCGTCGGCGACCGGTGTGCCGGGCGGCAGCGCGTCGACCCGATGGACCGGCGTCAGCGGGTCGAGCGGCCAGTCGAGCGGCGCGGCGTCGGCGACGGCCTCGGCGCCGATCGCGACGGCGCCGTCGTCGCCGAGCACGACCAGCGTGTCCACCTTCCTGAGATGCTCGACGAAGATCGCCTCGCCGGGCGCCGATCGTTCCAACCCCCCGATGATCCCGTCGACGACACCGTGCGCGAGGTGCGACCAGACGAGGGGCCCGGGGACGAGCGAGCGTCCGAGCTCTTGGAACACGAGTGAGACGTCGGCCCATCCGAACCCGTCGGCGCGCAACGAGAACACACCCGCGTCGGCGAGCTCGGCGAACATCTCGGTGTCGAACCCTCCCCGCACCCGCGCCGAGTCGAAGCGGGCTTCGCAGCGCCGGCGGATGGCGTCTCGCAACGCCACCTGGTCGTCGGACAGGTCGAAGTTCATCGCGCCGCGGCCTCCGTCGGGGCAAGGCTCCATGGCTGCTCCCGAGGGAGCCCCAGCAGCCGTTCCCCGATGATGTTGCGCTGCACCTGTGAGGTCCCGGCGGCGATCGGCAGGGAAAGGGTGCGGAGCCGCTCCTCGACGCGGTAGTCGTGCACGTCGAACGCGCCGCGTCCGAGCACTCGCATCGACAGCTCGCCGAGCCGGTCCCGTGCCTCGGTGTACGCCAGCTTGAACATGAGCGCGCCGGGCCCGGTGATGCCGTGGCTGGCCTGGGTCACGTTGCGGATGGTGAGCGCCCAGAGGGCGTCGAGCTGCGCCAGCACGTGGCCGAGCTCGCGTCGCTCTGCCGGATCGTGCACGTGGGCGCGGAGCTCCTCGGCGAGGCGGCGCGCGTCGACCATCTCGCTCACGAACGCCGTGCCCCGCTCGAAGGAGAGCGTGACGTTCGTGACGCGCCAGCCGTCGTGCTCCGCGCCGACTCGGTTCTCGACCGGCACCCGCACCTCGTCCAGGAACACCTCGCAGAACTCGGAGGACCCGAGGAGCGTCTCGATGGGCCGCACCTCGATCCCGGGCAGGTCCATCGGGAGGATGAGCCACGAGATCCCGCGGTGCTTCGGCGCGTCCGGGTCGGTGCGAGCGAGCAGCTCGCCGTACTCGCCGACGTGCCCGAACGAGCACCAGATCTTCTGGCCGCTGACCACGTAGTGGTCGCCGTCGCGCGCGGCGCGGGTGCGCAGCTCGGCGAGGTCCGAGCCGGCCTCCGGCTCGGAGAAGCACTGGCACCACACCTCTTCGCCTCGAAGGATGCGCGGGAGGTGCGCCGCCTTCTGCTCGTCGCTGCCCTCGGCGATGAGCGTCGGGCCGGCGTGGAGCGTGCCGACGAAGTTGACGCCGACGTAGGGCGCCTCGGCCCGGGTCGTCTCCTCGAGGAACAGCAGCTGTTCGCTCGGCGCCGCGTCCTGGCCGCCGTACGCCTGCGGCCAGCTCAGCCCGGCGTAGCCGGCGTCGAACAGCCTCCGCTGCCAGTCGGTGTCGTAGCGCACGCGCGCCGGCCAGTCCTCGCGTCCTGGCGGAGACGGCAGCTCGGGCAGCGTGCGGGCCAGCCACTCGCGTAGCCGGGCGCGGAAGGCCTCGTCCGAGTCGGAGAGACGCAGGTCCATCGGCGCGGGAGCGTACGCCTCAGGGCGTGCGACCGTCCCACGCCGGGGCGCCGAGCGCGCTCAGCAGCGCGCGCCGAGGGCCGGTGGGACGAGGGTGAGGAGGTAGCGGTCCACCGCGGCGTCGACGCACTTGTTCCCTGACGCATATGCGGTGTGCATGTCGCTGTTCACGGTGATCAGGACCGACGACGACAGCTCGCGCGACAGCCCCTGCGCCCAGGAGTACGGCGTGGCCGGGTCGTTCGTGTTGCCGATCACGACGATCGGCGGCGCCCCCACGGCACGCGGCACGGGCGTGGGCTGCACGGGGACGGGCCAGAGGGCGCACGCCAGACTGTTGTTCACGACGGACGCGCCGAGGCGCGGCGCCGCCGCAGTCGCCTGCGCCTCGATGGCCTGCAGCCCGGCAAGGCCCCCGACGTCGGGGCCATCGAGACAGCCGATGGCGAGGAACGCCTCGAGGCTCTGGTCGTAGGTCCCGTCGGAGCTGCGCCCGGTGTACTGGTCCGAGGACATGAGCATGGCCGCGCCGTCGCCCTTCGCCGCGCTGGCAAGCGCCTGCGCTAGTGCGGGCCACGCCGTCTTCCCCGCGTACAGGAACTGGGTGACGCCGATGTCGAACTCTGTCCCGTCAAGGGTGCGGCCGCGCCCGGCGCCGGTCGCAGGGATCGTGCTGCTGTCGAGCTGGGCGCGGAGCTGGTCGTAGGCCGCGCTCGCGTTGCCGCCGCTGTGGAACGCGCACGTCGCGTCGGTCGAGCACGACTGGAGGAACATGTCGAGGTCGTCCTCGAAGCCGACCGCCTGCTGGATCTGCTGCTGCGCGGCGGACAGCGCGGAGTCAACGGCACCGTCGAGGACCATCGCGCGGACGCGGGTGGGAAACCGGTCCGCGTAGAGCGACCCTAGGTACGTCCCGTACGAGAACCCGACATAGGTCAGCTTCGGGTCGCCGAGCGCGGCCCGGATCCGGTCCATGTCGCCGGCGGTGCGCTCGCTCGACAGATACGGCAAGTCGGCGGCGTTCTTCGCCTGGCACTCGCCCACGAGCTTCTGGACGCCGGCGTCCAGCGCTTGGCGCTCGGCGTCGGTCTGCGGGGCGAAGTCGAGGCCGTAGTACGAGTCGAGGTTGGAGGTGCAGCTGACCGGCGCGCTGCCGCCGACCCCGCGAGGGTCCCACCCGACGATGTCGAAGCGAGCCCGGATCGCCGCGGGGAGTGTGCTGGCGCTCTGCTCGACGAACTGCACGCCGGACGCGCCCGGGCCGCCGGGGTTCACGAGCAGCGACCCGATGCGTGGGCCAGGTCCCTTCGCCGGGAGCCGGACGAGGGCGAGGCTGATCGTGGGACCGTTCGGGTTGCTGTCGTCGAGCGGGACCCGCAGGTGCGCGCACTGGAAGCTGCTGGCGCACGACGTCCAGTGCAGCGTTGATGAGGTGCTCGGACGCGTAGCCGCCCCGGCCGCGGTGGGCAACGCCACGAGCACCGCAATGGACGCGAGCAGCGCGCGGACTCGAGGGCGAGGCATCGGTCGAGGGTAGGCGCCGCGGATCAGGAGAACGCCGCGCCGACGTCACGCAGGAAGGGTGCGACGTCGGAGCCGTCTCGGAGGAACCGACCGAGCGCGACGGACACGAGCGTCACTCCCAGCGCGCTGAGCTCGTCGGCCGACGCGAAGGTGCGCTCCAGGTCGGGGCGCCCGTCGTCGCGCGTCGCGACCGGGACCCCGGCGCGGACGCCGAGCGTCGCCGGGTCGCGCCCGACGGCGCGGTACGCGGCACGGATCCGTTCGATGCCGTCGCGGAGCTCCTCGACGGGCATGACACCGACGGGCAGCCAGCCGTCGCCGAGGTCGGCGATGCGGTGTGCCGTGGCGTCGGTGGGACCGCCGCCGAACCAGACGGGAATTCCCCCTGCTTGCACCGGACGGGGCTCGCACCAGAGCCCCTCGAAGCTCACCGTCTCCGAGGCGAACGACACGGGCGGCGTCTCAGTCCACAGCTCCCGACACGCCCGGATCGTGTCGTCGAGGCGCGCCCCCCGGCCGGCGAAGGGCTGGCCCGGGTCGGTGAACTCCTCCCGCTGCCACCCGGTGCCGACACCCAGGTCGAGGCGACCGCGCGACAAGACGTCGAGGGTCGCGGCCGTCTTCGCGAGCACGACAGCGGGGCGAAGCGGGGCGACGAGGACGCCCGTCCCCAGCCGCACGTGGTCGGTGGCGCCCGCGATCGCCGCCAGCGTGGTGAGCGGCTCGAGCCAGGGCTCCTCAGGCGGGTACGGGAAGGTGCCGAAGGGGTAGCGGTCGGTGCGCGGCCCGATCGCGACGTGGTCGGTGAGAACGAGCTGGTCGACACCGGCGTCGTCTGCGGCGCGCGCCGCGTCGACGACGCCCGCGAGGTCGTCGCCGAAGAGCCGCGAGAGGCCCGAGATCGTGACCGAGACGCCGACCGGGCGCGTCACGGCGTCCACTTCCGCGTGCGTGCCGGGTCGTCCATCTGACGCTGCGACCCCACCGGGGGCAGCATACGGGGATGGGCGCCGACGGCCGACTCGACGGACGGGTCGCGCTCATCACGGGCGCGGGGAACGGGATGGGTCGCGCCGCGGCACAGCTGTTCGCAAGCGAGGGCGCCCGCGTCGTGGTCGCGGACGCGGTGGAGGCCGCCGGACGCGCGACCGTCGACGCGATCGAGGCGGCGGGCCACGACGCGATCTTCGTCGCGGTCGACGTCGCAGACGCGGCGCAGGTCGACGCGATGGTCGCCGCGACGATGCAGCGCTACGGAGCGCTGCACGTCCTCTACAACAACGCGGGGATCTTCCCGCCCGACGACGCCGGGGCGACGGACACGCCAGAGCCGACGTGGGATCGCGTCATGGCGGTGAACCTGAAGGGCGTGTGGTTGGGCTGTCGGTTCGGCATCCCGGCGATGCTTGAGTCGGGCGGGGGTTCGGTGGTCAACGTGTCGTCGCTCGTGGCGCTCATGGGCTCAGCGACGCCCCAGATCGCCTACACGGCGAGCAAAGGCGGCGTCCTGGCCCTGACGCGCGAGCTCGCGATCGAATACGCGCGCCGTGGCATCCGGGTCAACGCGCTCTGTCCGGGGCCGATCGAGACCCCGCTGCTGGCCGAGCTGCTCCGCGATCCCGAGTGGGCGCGCCGGCGGCTGGTTCACATCCCAATGGGGCGTCCGGGCCAGGCCGCCGAGGTGGCTCGGGCGGCGCTGTTCCTGGCGTCCGACGACGCGTCCTTCATGACCGGCGCGACCCTGGTCGTCGACGGTGGAATCAGCGCGGCCTACGTCACGCCGGAGTGACCGAACCGAACCGGCGAGTGCGGGTGAGAGGATGGCGCGAGGAGGCGCAGGTGGACCGAGCTGCGTTCGACGTCACGGCACTGGAGCGGGCCGTGTCGACGGGCGACGTCGACACGGTCGTCGTCGCGTTCACCGACCTCCAGGGGCGGCTCGTCGGGAAGCGGGTCACCGGCCACTTTTTCGTAGACCGAGTCCTCGCGTCGGGGGTCGAGGCCTGCAACTACCTCCTCGCGGTCGACGTCGACATGACCCCGCTGCCCGGATACCGATTCGCGAACTGGGGGCAGGGCTACGGCGACGTATCGTGCCGCCCGGACCTCTCGACGTTGCGCCGCGTGCCCTGGCTCGAGCGGACGGCGCTCGTGTTGTGCGACCTCTTGGACGGGGAAGGCGAACCCATCGCCGTGTCACCGCGCCAGGTGCTGCGCACCCAGCTCGTGCGCGCGGCGGCGCACGGGTTCACCGTGAAGTGCGGGGCGGAGCTCGAGTTCTACCTGTTCCGCGACTCCTACGAGGAGGCGCGGGCGAAGGGCTACCGCGCGCTCGAGTACCACGCGCCGTACGTGCAGGACTACCACGTGCTCCAGACGACGCGCGACGAGTACGTGATCCGGGCGATCCGCAACGGGATGGACGCCGCAGGCGTCCCCGTCGAGTTCTCCAAGGGCGAAGCGGGCCCCGGACAGCACGAGATCAACCTCGAATACGCCGACGCGCTCGAGATGGCCGACCGCCACGTCATCTACAAGAACGGGGCAAAGGAGATCGCCGGGCTGCACGGCCGGTCGGTGACGTTCATGGCCAAGTACGCCATCGACCAGTGCGGCTCGTCGTGTCACATCCACTCGAGCCTGTGGGACCCGGCCGGTCAGCAGCCGCTCGGGTGGGAGGCCGGACAGCCCGACCATTGGGCGCCGGCCTTCCGCCACTGGGTCGGCGGGCTCGTGCACCACACCCGCGAGCTCGCCTGGCTGTTCGCGCCGACCGTCAACTCGTACAAGCGCTACCAACACGAATCCTGGGCGCCGACCGCCCTCGCCTGGGGCCTCGACAACCGCACCTGCGGGTTCCGGGTGGTCGGGCACAGCCCGGCGACCTTGCGGGTCGAGTCGCGGGTCCCCGGCGCGGACTGCAACCCGTATCTGGCGTTCGCGGCAATCGTCGCTGCGGGGCTGCACGGCGTCGAGCACGAGGAGGGCCCGGGCGCCGGCTTCTCCGGCAACGCGTATGAGGCAGACGAGGTCGCGCGGGTGCCCTCAACCATCGTCGAGGCCATCGCGGAGCTGGAGGACAGCAAGCTCGCGGTCGACGCGTTCGGTGCCGACGTGCACGAGCACCTGGTGAACACGGCCCGTCAGGAATGGTCGGCGTTCGGCGCGGTCGTCACGGACTGGGAGCGGCGACGCTGCTTCGAGCAGTTCTGACGTGGGTCGGCCGCTCATCGCCGTGCCGGCGTACCCGCGCCTGCCCGCGGGACGCGTGAACGGATGGTCGGGCGAGAGCGTCGGCCTGCCCGCCCGCTACGTCGACGCCCTCCACCGCGCTGGCGCCCGGGAGGCGGTCTTCTTGCCGCTGGCCTGGTCGGGAGACGATGCCGCGGACCTCCTCGACCGTGTCGACGGGCTCCTGCTCGTCGGCGGCGGTGACCTTGACCCCTCGACATACGGCGCGGACCGCCAGGATGCGACGCGCGGCGTGGACGCGGCGCGCGACGCGTGCGAGCTCGCGCTCGTCGAGGTGGCGCTCGCCCGGCGGGTCCCCACGCTCGCCATCTGCCGCGGCCATCAGGTCCTCGCCGTGGCCCTCGGAGGCGAGCTCGACCAGGACCTCGTCGGGCAGTCGGGGCTGATCGAGCACGGGATCCCTGGGACCGAGGACGGTGCCCGCGAGCACGACGTGACGATCGCGCCCGATTCGCTTCTGGCCCACGTGCTCGGCACGACCCGCACCGCGGTGTCGTCGCACCACCACCAAGCCGTCACGCGCGTCGGACCGAGCGCGCGCGCCGTCGGCCAGGCGCCCGACGGGGTCATCGAGGCGCTTGAGGTCACGACGCCCGACGCAGGTTGGGTCCTCGGCGTCCAATGGCACCCCGAGGACACCGCAGCGACCGACCCCGTGCAGCAACGGCTGTTCGACGGTTTCGTCCGGGCCTGTTGAGGCGGCTAAGTCACCTTGCGGGCCCGCGCGTACACCCGCGTCGTGGGGTGCTCGAACCCGTAGGGCGGCCGCTGGACGACCTCGTCGACGTCGCATCCCGCCGCCTTGATCGCCGCCGTGAGCTCGGCCGCGGTGTACAGCGTCGCGTCGACGCTCGCCGGTTCACCGACGAACTCGTCGGCGTGGACCTGCCCCTCGCCCCCGTGCACCGCGACGAGGAGCACACCGTTGTGCCGTAGGGCGCGGCCGAGCCCTTCGACGGCGCCCCGCAGAGCGGGACGCGGCAGGTGGATGAGCGAGTAGAACGCGATGACGCCCGCAGCGCTCCGCTCAGCCACTGGGAGATGCCGCAGGTCGGCGACCACGAACGACACCGCGGGGTGGCGCCGGCGCGCCTCGGCCGCCATCGCGGGCGTGAGGTCGACGCCCGCCACGTCGACGCCCGCGTCGCGGAGGTACCGGGCGACGTGGCCCGGGCCGCAGCCGACGTCGAGCACCGTCCCCCGCCCGCGGCATGCGGCAGCGACCTCGTCGAGGAGCCGACGGTCGCTGGGCTTGCGGTCGAGCTCGTCGGAGAACTCGGCCGCGTAGTGCCCGGCGATGCGGTCGTACACCCGGGCGACGTCGCCGACGTCCACCGGATGAAGTCTTTCAGCGCGGACCGCGCGTCCGCCCCGGTTTGCTACCGGGCGTACCGGGCGCGCAGCTCGTGCTTGAGGACCTTGCCGGACGCGTTGCGGGGCAGGACGTCGACGAGCTCCAGCTGTTCGGGCACCTTCCGCGTGCTCAGACCCTCGTCGGTCAGGAACCGGAACAGGTCTTCGGCCGTTGGCGGCGTCGCATCCTCGGCGACGACGAGCACGGCGCACGCCCGTTCGCCGGCCGCGTCGTCGGGGAGCCCGACGACCGCGACGTCGGCGATCGCGGGGTGCGTGAAGAGCAGGTCCTCGATCTCCTTCGCGGAGATCGACTCGCCCTTGCGGATGATGACGTCCTTCAGCCGACCGGTGATGACCACGTGGCCGTCGGGCCGGATGACGCCGAGGTCGCCCGTCCGGAACCATCCGTCGCGGTCGAACGCGTCCGCGTCAAGCGCGGCGTCGACGTGGCCCCGGCAGATCTGCGGGCCCTTCGCGCGGAGCTCACCCTCCACCCCGGGCGGCGTCGGCTCCCCGTCCGGCCGAACGGTGCGGAGCTCGACGTCGCGCACCGCGGGCCCTTCGGTGTCGGCGAGCTGCTCGTCGGTGCCGTGCACGGTGTTCATGGTGAGGATCGGCGCCTCGGTCAGACCCCAGCCCGACACGATGCCGATGCCGCCCGCTTCCGCCTTCAGGTCGTAGTGGAGCTGGGGCGGCTTCGGAGCGGCGCCGCCCGGGAAGGCACGCACCGCGGGGAAGATCGGCGTCCCGGGCTGCTCCCGCTGCGCCGCCAGGTACGCGAGGTGGAACGCCGTCCCCGCGCCCGCGAGCGTCACGCCGTGCTCACGCAGCCACGGGATCGTCGTGCGCGGGTCGAAGGCTTCGACGAAGAGGAGCTGCGACGCGGTGATGAGCACCGTGTACACCTGGACGATCCCGCCGATGTGCGTCAGCGGGAACACGAACGCCGTGCGGTCGCTCGGCTCCACCTCGAGCGCCTCGAGCATGCCGACCGCCGCGGCCTTCACCGTGTGGTCGGTGTGGCGCGCCCCCTTCGGGTCGGCGGTCGTGCCGGACGTGTAGAAGACCCAGCGCACCGGTGCGTCGGCCGCCGTGCTCGCCGGGGGCGGCGGTGGCAGGTCGGCCGGATCGCCTTCGGGCAGCCCGCGGTCGACGGTCAGGACCTGGAGGTCGGGCTGGTCCGCTCCGACGCCACGCGCGTCCGCCGTGTAGTCGCGGCCGCGCCACATCCCGGGGACGAGGAGGAGCCGGGCGGTCGTCTGCTCGGTGATGAAGCGCATCTCGCGCGTGCCGAGGATGGGCAGCATCGGGTTCTGGACGGCGCCGAGCCGTGCGAGCGCGGTCACGAGAACCATCGACTCGAGCCTGGTCGGCAGCATCCACGTCACGGGGGTGTCCGCGGTCACGCCCCGCTTGTGGAGGCCGGCCGCGGCGCGCTCGGCCGCGTCACGCAGGCCGGCCGCGTCCAGCTGGCGCCCGGACTGGTCAACCCCGAGCACGGCGTCGGGTGTCGCGTCGGCGCGGGCCTCGACGAGCTCCCAGAGGCCGAGCTCGTCGTTCACGCCGTCGTCGTCGCGGCTACCCGCAGGTGATGCCGCCGTCCATCGACACGATCTGGCCGACCATGTACCGGCCCTCGTCGGAGGCGATGAACGCGATGAGGCCCGCCTGCTCCTCGGGCTCGGCGTACCCGAGCGGCGAGGTGATCGACGCGAAGTCCTGCGCCGTCGCTCCCTCGGGGAACCCGAACGTCTGGATCATCGGCGTGTTCATCCCGCCCGGAGCGATGGCGTTCACCCGCACCCCGCGCGCGCGGTACTCGATCCCGAGCGCGCGCGTGAGATTCACGACGCCGCCCTTCGACGCGCAGTACGCCGCCGAGAACGGCTGGCCCATCAGGCCGGCGTTCGACGCGGTGTTCACGATCACGCCACCACCACCCAGCATGTGCGGCAGGACGGCGCGGCACATGAGGAACGTCCCGGTGAGGTTGACGCCGATGATCCGCGACCAGTTCTCGGCCGTCTCCTCCTCCGAGCGGACGAACTTGCCGACGCCAGCACAGTTGACGAGCACCTGAGGTCGTCCGAGGTCGTTCGCGACCTTGGCGACGGTCGGCTCGACCGAGGCCCAGTCGCTGACGTCACCGCCGTACGCGCGCGCCGTGTGGCCGTCCGACTCGATCTGCGCCGCCGTGTCCTTGGCCGCACCCTCGTCAAGGTCGACGGCGGCCACCAGCGCCTGCTCGGAGGCGAGCCGGTGTGCCGTCGCCCGGCCCAGCCCCGACCCCGCCCCGGTCACGATCGTCACCCGGTCCGTGAAGCGAGCCATGCGAACCTCCCTCAACTCGTGCGTCCGCGAACCTAACGCGGCGTCAGAAACGACGCCTCCCCCGGCCTACAGTCCCGGCGATGAGCGACACGGCGCTGGTCGGGGACCTGCTCCGCGACGCGGCGGCGGCGCATCCCGAGCGGGACGCCTACGTCCACGGCGAGAAGCGCGTCACCTACGGCTGGCTCGACCGCGCCGCGGACGGCTTCGCCGCCA
>JBPYDT010000003.1:0-10591 GCA_051986275.1 Acidimicrobiia bacterium
TCCCCGGGATCATCAGCGGGCGCGAGCGCTGGTGCCAGGGGTTCAGCGAGCCGGACGCGGGGTCCGATCTGGCGTCGCTGAGGACCACGGCGGTCCGCGACGGCGACGACTACGTGATCGACGGCCACAAGGTCTGGACCAGCTACTCCGACGTCGCCGACTGGTGCTTCGTGCTCGCCCGCACCGATCCCGACGTGCCCAAGCACCGGGGGATCTCGGCGTTCGCCCTGTCGATGCACCAGCCCGCGGTCGAACAGCGGCCCCTCCGGATGATCAACGGGATCACGAGCGAGTTCGGGCAGGTGCACTTCGACGGCGCACGCGTGCCGGCCGGGAACCTCATCGGCGAGCTGGGCGAGGGATGGCGCATCGCGATGACGATCGTCAGCCACGAGCGCGAGCCGGGCGAGCTCGGCTACGTGGCGCGCTACGCCAAGACGGTGAAGGAGCTCGAGGCCACGATCCGGGCCGACCCCAGCGCGTTTCGGGACGACCAGCGCGAGGCCGTCGCGTGGGCGCACGTGCAGAGCGAGATGCTCCGCCTCCACGTGTGCCGGCGGCTCTCGGAGCGACTCGACGGCATCGATCATGGTCCGCGCGGGTCGGTGGACAAGCTGCTCATGACCTGGGTCGAGCAGGCGGTTGGCACGGCCGCACTCGACGTCTCGGGCGCGGCCGCCGTCCGGGAGGCGGACGACCTCTCGCTCAAGATCTATCTCTACAGCCGTGCGCAGAGCGTGATGGGCGGCACGGCCCAGATCCAGAAGAACATCATCGCCACCCGGATCCTCGGTCTGCCGACCGCCTGAGCTTGCCGCGCGGAGGACCCCTGATGGACTACGACCTCCCCGACGTCATCCGGGTGAAGGAGGACGGCCCCGTCCGCGTCGTGACCTTCGCCCGGCCGGACAGCTTGAACGCGGTCAACGACGAGCTGCACCATGCGCTGGCGAAGGTGTTCCCCCAGCTGAGCGCGGACTCGGCGGCGCGCGTCGCCGTGCTCACCGGCGAGGGCCGGGCCTTCTCAGCGGGGGGCGACTTCGACCTGCTCGATCGCATGGCGAAGGACCGGCAGCTGCGCGCCGACACGCTCGCCGAGGGTCGCGAGATCGTGCTGCAGATGGTCCGCTGCCGGGTCCCGATCGTCGCGGCGGTGAACGGCCCCGCTGTCGGCCTCGGGTGCAGCCTCCTCGCCCTCTCGGACGTGGTCTTCATGGCCGAGTCCGCGTACCTCGCGGACCCGCACGTCACCGTCGGCCTCGTCGCCGCCGACGGTGGCCCCGTGACCTGGCCCCTCCACACCAGTCTCCTGCTGACGAAGGAGTATGCCTTCACCGGTGAGCGAATCTCCGCGGCGCGTGCGGCCGAGATCGGCCTCGCGAACCGCGTCTGTCCCGACGACGAGCTCCTGCCGACCGCCATGGCGGCCGCGCACAAGATCGCCGCGCTCCCGCCCCAGGCGGTCGAGATGACCAAGCGCGTGCTCAACCTGCACCTCGAGCACGCGGTGCTCGCCACCATCGACTTCGCGCTCGCCGCCGAGAGCGAATCCTTCGATACCCCGGCGTTTCTCGCGAACGTCGAGCGCTTCCTCGAGAAGCGACCATGACCGCGACGAGCGGGACCGACCTGTACTACGACCCCTACGACTTCGACATCGACAACGACCCGCACCCGATCTGGAAGCGGATGCGGGATGAAGCGCCCCTCTACTACAACGAGCGGTACGACTTCTTCGCGTTGAGCCGCTTCGACGACGTCGAGCCCGCGCTCGTCGACTGGGAGACGTACCGCTCCGGTCGCGGCTCGATCCTGGAGCTCATCCGGGCCGACTTCGAGGTCCCCTCCGGCCTGGTGCTCTTCGAGGACCCGCCCGTGCACGACGCCCACCGCGGGCTGCTCTCGCGGGTGTTCACGCCGAAGCGGATGAACGCCATCGAGCCCAAGGTGCGCGAGTTCTGCGCGCGCTCGCTCGATCCGCTTGTCGGGACCGGCGGGTTCGACTTCGTGCGCGACCTCGGCGCCCCGATGCCGATGCGCGTCATCGGCATGCTGCTCGGCATTCCGGAGCAGGATCAGGAGGCGATCAAGCAGCGACTCGACGACGGCATGCGCCTCGAGGAGGGGGAAGAGCGCGGCCTCAGCCCGGATGAGATGGCTGCGTCCGGTGAGATGTTCGCCGAGTACGTCGACTGGCGTTCAGCGCACCCGTCGGACGACCTCATGACCGAGCTGCTCACCGCCGAGTTCGAGGACGACACCGGTGCCCGGCGCCACCTGACCCGGGCGGAGGTCCTCACGTACGTCAACCTGATCGCCGGCGCCGGCAACGAGACCACGACCCGGCTGATCGGCTGGACGGGCAAGCTGCTCGGCGAGCATCCCGACCAGCGCCGCGAGCTCGTGGGGGACCGGTCACTCGCCCCGCGGGCGATCGAGGAGATCCTCCGATACGAGGCACCGTCCCCGGTGCAGGCCCGTTACGTCGCCCGCGACGTTGAGCACCACGGCCGCACCGTCGTCGAGGGCAGCGTCATGGTGCTGCTGAACGGGTCAGCGAACCGCGACGACCGTCGCTTCCCCGACGGCGACCGCTTCGATGTCCACCGCGAGATCGGCCACCACTTAAGCTTCGGGTACGGCCTGCACTTCTGCCTGGGCGCCGCGCTCGCGCGTCTCGAAGGGCGGGTCGCGCTCGACGAGGTCCTGCAGCGCTGGCCGGACTGGGACGTCGACGAAGCGCACGCCACGATGGCGCACGCGTCGACGGCCCGCGGCTGGGAGTGCCTGCCCGTGTCGACCCCGTAGGAAGGAGGCCCGTGCCGCGTCGCCTGCCCCCGAACCCGATCCATCTGCGCGCCCCCCGTCTGCTCGACGTAGTGGCCGGCCGCTACGTCGAGCCCGGCGACCTGCTCGTGCAGAGCGGGCGGATCATCGACGTCGCGCCGCGAGAGGTGCCGGCGGACGCCCAGGTGGTCGACCTCGAGGACCTCACCCTGCTCCCCGGGCTCATGGACATGGAGGTGAACCTGCTGCTCGGCGGGCCCGACCACGCGAGCCCCCTGAACCCGGTGCAGGACGACCCGGCCGTCCGCACGCTCAGGGCGGTCGCCAACGCGCGGCGCACGCTGCGCGCCGGCTTCACGACGGTCCGCAACCTCGGGCTGTTCGTGCAGACCGGTGGCCTACTCCTCGACGTCGCGCTGAAGAAAGCGATCGACCTCGGCTGGATCGACGGGCCCCACGTCGTCCCGGCCGGTCACGCGATCACGCCGACCGGTGGGCACCTCGACCCGACGATGTTCCAGGCGCTCGCGCCCCACATCATGCCGCTGACCGTCGAGGAGGGCATCGCGAACGGCGTCAGCGAGGTGCGCAAGGCCGTCAGGTACCAGATCAAGCACGGCGCCGAGCTGATCAAGGTGTGCGCGTCGGGCGGCGTCATGTCGCACACCGGCCCGGCCGGCGCCCAGCAGTACTCCGACGAGGAGCTGGCCGCGATCGCCGATGAGGCCCACCGGGCCGGGCTGAAGGTGGCGGCGCACGCCCACGGCGACGCCGGCATCCGGGCCGCTGTCGAGGCGGGGATCGACTGCATCGAGCACGGCTCGCTCATGACGGACGAGACGCTCGAGCTGCTCATCCGGCGGGGCACGTTCCTCGTCGCCACCACCTACCTGGCGGACGGCATGGACCTGACGCAGGCCGACCCCGCGCTCCGGGCCAAGGCCGCAGAGGTGTTCCCCCGGGCCCGCGAGACGATCAAGAAGGCGATCGAGCGCGGCGCGCGCGTCGCCTGTGGGACCGACGCGCCGGCCATCCCCCACGGCCGCAACGCCAAGGAGCTGCTCGCGCTTGTCGACCGCGGCATGAGCCCGCTCCAGGCGATCCGCGCCGCAACGACGGTGTCGGCCGAGCTCATCGACGCCGACGACCGCGGGCGCCTCGAGCCCGGACTGCTCGCCGACGTCGTCGGGGTTCCGGGCGACCCGCTCGGCGACATCGGCGTCACCGAGCAGGTGCGCTTCGTGATGAAGGGCGGCGAGGTCTACCGCGACGACGGCGGGAGGTGACTCAGACGGCGGGCTCGACGACGGCGTCGAAGCTCGACGCGCCGCTGTCGGGCACGCGGGGCTGACGCCACACCTCGACGGGGAACGAGACCGTCACCAGCGCGCAGTACAGCCACAGCAGGCGCGTCGCGTCCTCCGGCAGGTCGTCCATCGGGTAGCGCGCCAGGTACGTCAGTGCGTCGTCGAGGCGCGGGAACGCTGCATCGTAGAACGCCTGGAGCTCGTCCATCGTGCTCGCGATCCGCTTGGCGTAGCGGGCTCGCTCGCCCGCGAGGGCCCAGTCGGCGAACGGCTCGAGCTCGGGGAAGGCCGTCGGGAGACGGTTCGACATGGGTTCGCCCCCTCAGACCCGGGCCGGCGTCGGCGAGCCAGCCCGCGCGTACTCGTCGACGTAGCGCTGGGCCGTCTTGTGCAGGTGCCGCAAGAGGATCTCCTGGTCGTTGAGCGGGAACCGCGTGACAGGCGTGCGCGATTCGAGCATCGACTGGGTGGCCTCGAGGGTGTTGCCGTCCTGGAGCGCATACTCCTTGAAGGTCACGACCGCCATCTCCTGGGCGAGGCGCTCCTGCGCGTTCTCCGGCGGCGCGAAGTAGCAGGTTCCCTCGAAGACGTGCGTGTTGTAGGACGTCGGCCAGTAGTGGTACGTGAGCACCCAGTTCGGCTTCCAGATCAGCAGCATGAAGTTCGGGAAGAACACGAACGAATCGAGCCCCCAGGCCTTGTGACGTGCGGGGTTCAGTCCGGGGGGCAGCTCGCCCAGCCCGATGTCGGGCGCGTCCCACGGGCCGAAGAGGCCGCTGCGCAGCTTCCGCTCGATCGGTTTCACCATGTTGAGGTCCTTCGGCGGCGCCATGCCGCCCCACGACGACACCATGCCGTGCGGACCGTCGAGGCCGTACGCGAGGGCCTCGTAGCCGTAGCCGACGAGCTTCTGCGATTCCTCGGCGACGGCTTGCTTCGCGTGGAGGATCGGTGCGTGGTAGAACTCGGCGAACGCGTCGATGAAGAGCTTCCAGTTGCTGCCGACCTCGGCGCGGTACCGGTGCACCTGGGTGAGCCGGTCGAACGGGTACCCCTCGAGTCCCTTGCCGAATTCGCCGAGGTATTCGCGCAGGGGCGTCGTGTTCGTCGGGTCGACGTTCACGAAGATGAACCCCTCCCAGACGTCGGTCTGGACTGGCGCGAGGCCGTAGTCCGCCTTGTCGACGTCGAAGAACTCTGACTCCTGCTGCACGAAGGTGCACTCACCGGCGAGGTTGTAGCGCCAGCCGTGGTACTTGCACGTGAACTGCCGGCACGTGCCGCTCGTCTCCTCGAACGGGTAGTCCTGCCACACGAGCTTGTTGCCGCGGTGCCGGCACATGTTGTGGAAGGCACGGACCTCGTCCTTCGACGCACGGACGACGACGATCGACGTGCGCGCCGCGTCGAGCTCCCTCGTGAAGTAGCTCCCGACTTTCGGCAGCTGCTCGACTCGTCCGACGTTCAGCCACGTGCGGGCGAAGATCGCGTCGCGCTCGCGCTCGTAGACGTCGGGCGAGATCGAATCGGCATAGGAGACCAGCCCGGTGCCGAGCTCCGGATAGTGCTCGGTCCAGGAACCCTCGGCGGGCTTGGTGAAGTGCGGCATGCGCGTCGATCCTCCCGTCAGGGCTCCGCCACCCAGACGATAGCAGCAATCTCAAAAAACGAGAAGCCCGTTTCCGCTAAGCTGGCGGCGCGTTTACGGCAAGGCCCCGGGGCGTGAACTCGAGGTGGAGCGTCTGGAGCCCTCGGAGGATGTAGGTCGGGACGTACCGGTAGCGCCGGGCGCCGGGGGGCCCGTGCTCGGTCTCCGAGATCCGGATGTCGTCGAGCCGGTCGAGCAGGCGCTCGACGCTGACGCAGCCCTCGGCCCGCGCCAGCGGCGCGCCGGGGCAGGTGTGGGCGCCGAACCCGAACGAGAGGTGCTGCCGGGCGTTCGCCCGGTCGAGGTCGAACGCGGCCGGGTCCGCGAACTGGCGGGCGTCGCGGTTCGCGGCGCCGTTCAGCACCATCACGGTTGTCCCCGCCGGGATCGGGACCCCGCCGACCGTCGCGCCAACGCGGGCGAGACGGAAGTCGCCCTTCACGGGGCTCTCGTACCGCAGCGTCTCCTCGATGAACCCAGGGATCCGATCGCGCTCGCGCCGTAGCCGCGCCTGGAGGTCGGCGCGCTCGCCGAGCAGCTGGAGGGCCGACCCGAGGAGCCGCACCGTGGTCTCCTGGCCGGCAGCGAAGAGGTTCGCGGCGATGCGCACCACGTCGATCACGGCGGGCGTGGAGCCGTCGGGGAAGGTCGCGGTCGCGAGCCCAGTCAGCACGTCGTCGCGTGGCGCGCGCCGCCGGTCTTCGACGTACGCGGTGAAGGCGTCGTACAGGAACTCGAGAGGTCGGTGCGCCATCGCGTCATGGTCCGTGCTGCCCACCGCCCGACCCGGGCGGGTCCCCAGCTCGCGCTCGAACGTCGCCCGGTCTTCCTCGGGCACGCCGAGCAGGTCGGCGACGACCAGCATGGCGAACGGCGCCGCGTAGTCGTGGATGAGCTCGCACCGTCGGTTCGCCGCGAACTCGTCGATCACCCGGTCAGCGAGGCGCCACATGAACGCCTCGTTCTCCTTCAGGCGCTTCGGCGTGATGAGCCGCATCAGGAGCGCCCGGTGTGCCGTGTGGCGCGGCGGGTCCATCGTCGTGATCTGGTCGCTGAAGGGCAGCTCGTCGCGGTGCGCGTCGATGAGGTCGCTGACGTCGTCACCCTCGAGCGGTACAGGGAAGCCCGGGAAGGGGCCGGTGACCGCGTTGCACGAGGAGAAGGTGTCGGCGTCGTGGTACACCGCGACGGCCTCGTCGTACCCGGTGACCATGACGACACCGTGGTGGGGCTCCGGGCGCACCGGGCAGCGCCCTCGGATCTCGTCGAAGTACGGATAGGGGTCCCCAAGGAGCGAGTCATCGCGGAAGAAGTCGGTGGCGTCGACGTCGGGGCTCACAGCACCGCTCCGGCGACCTTGTGCTCGAGGATCTCGTCGTAGGTGAGCCCGAGCTCGAGGAGCACCTCGTCGGTGTGCTCACCGTGATCGGGCGCGCCCCGCACGGTCGGAGACGTCTCGTCGAACTGCACGGGGTTGGCGGGAAGCGCGAACTGCTCGCCGCTCCCCGTCGTGATCGGCTCGAGATACCCGTTCGCGATCGCCTGCGGGTCGTCGTGAACCTCGAGGGGCGTCTGGAGGGGGGCCCAGACGCCCTCGAGGGTCTGGAGGCGCTCGCGCCATTCGTCGTAGGTGCGCGTCCGGAACACGTTGCGGAGGACCTCGATGCACTCACGGCGGTGCTCGAAGCGCGCCGCCGCGTCACAAAAGCGCGGGTCCTCGAGCAGGTCCGGGCGCTCGAGGTGCGCGCAGAGGTCGGGCCAGTAGCGGTCGGCCTGGAGGAGCACGAGGATGATGAACCGACCGTCCTTCGTCGGATAGGTGCCCACGAGCGGGTTCGGGAGCGTGTCGCGGTCGAAGGTCGGGATCTCGACGTGCTCGTAGAGCTTCGCCGAGGTCACCTCGGGCCCGAGGCTCCAGAGCCCGAGGCCGAGCAGGGAGACGTCGACCGTCGAGGCGACGCCGGTGCGCTCCCGACGGAGCAGCGCCGCGCTGATCCCGCCGGCGATCGTGAGCCCGCCGAGCACGTCACCGAACGCCGGTCGCTGATCCACGGGCCACTCGGCCGCGGGGTCCTTGAACGTCATCGCGAGGCCGGCGCGGGCCCAGAACGAGGCGCCGTCGAACCCGCCGCGGGTCGCCTCGGGCCCACGCGTCCCCTGTCCGGTGCCGCGCACGTAGACGATGTTCGGGTTGCGAGCCCGGACGTCGTCGACGTCGATCCTGAGGCGGGCGCGCACGTCGGGGAGGTAGTTCGTGACGAAGACGTCGGCCCCCTCGACGAGCCGGTACAGCAGCTCGCGCCCGCCGTCCGTCGAGATGTCGAGGCCGACCGAGCGCTTCCCTCGGTTGGGGATCTCGAACATGAAGTTGACGCCACCACCGCCGGGCACGAGCCCGGACGACACGAGGCCGCGCTGCGGGTCGCCGCTCGCGGGGTGCTCGATCTTGATGACGTCCGCGCCCCACTCCGACAGGACGGCGCCGGAGATGGGGACGAACGTCCAGCTCGCGACCTCGATGATCCGGATCCCCGCGAGCACGTCGCGCACGGCAACCTCCCACCGCGCCGGCTGCGGATGAGCCGGCGACCGTGAGTATCGCATTTGCACACTGGGAGAGCGAAGTTCCCGCCGAGGCGGGCGTCCGGCGGGAGAGGCCGGCGGCCCGCCCCTTGACCTGCGGTTCGATGGGGGTGAGAATGCCCCTCTCAACTGTGGAGATCGTGCTTGCGCGACGGCCCGGGCGAGCTGGGCCCGGGCGGCTGCGGAGCCGAGGAGAGGTGGAGTGAGCGCGTCGGCGCCGATCGCCGAGGGCCTGTTCGCCTGGCCGGCCGACGAGCCGCGACTCATCGGCGGCCGGTGCGCCGCGTGCGGGACCACGACGTTCCCGAACCAGGCGGGATGCCCCCGATGCGGGGCGCAGTCGCTCGACGAGGTGCGGCTGGCGTCCCGGGGCCGGCTGTGGGCCTGGACGACCCAGGAGTTCGCGCCGCCGACGCCGCCCTACGCGGGTGCCCGGGGGCCCGACTTCGAGCCGTTCGGCGTCGGGTACGTCGAGTTGCCGGGCGAGCTGCGGGTCGAGGCGCGGCTCACCGAGCATCGGCCCGAGCGGCTCCGCGTCGGGATGGAGATGGAGCTCGTGATCGTGCCGTTCGGCACCGACGACGAGGGCAACGAGGTCGTGACGTTCGCGTTCCGGCCCGTCGAGGACGGGACGGGGGCATGAGCACCGACGTCGCGATCGTCGGGGTCGGCCTCCACCCCTTCGGCCGCTTCCCGGGCGTGCCGGCCCTCGAGATGGCGGCGCGGGCCGTGCGCGCCGCGCTGGCCGACGCCACCATGCCGTGGGGCGATGTGCAGGTTGCCTTCGGCGGCAGCTACGAGGTCGACAACCCGGACGCCGTCGTCAGCCTGCTCGGCCTGACCGGCATCCCCTTCACCGACGTGTACAACGGATGTGCGACGGCGGCCAGCGCGCTCGACATGGCGGCGAACATGATCCGACTCGGCACGTACGACGTGGCGCTCGCCGTCGGGGTCGACAAGCACGACCGCGGCGCGTTCGCGGCCGACCCGCTCGAGTACGGCTGCCCGTCGTGGTACGGGGCGGCCGGCCACTTCATCACCACGAAGTTCTTCGGGATGAAGATCAACCGGTACATGCACGACCACGCGATCTCGTCCGCGACCCTCGCGCGCGTCGCGGCGAAGAACTATCGCAACGGGGCCCTCAACCCGAACGCCTTCCGGCGCAAGCCACTCACCGAGGAGGAGATCCTCGCGTCGCCGATGCTCAACTACCCGCTCACGCAGTACATGTTCTGCAGCCCGGACGAAGGCGCCGCCGCGGTGCTCCTCTGCCGAGCCGAGCTCGCCTCGAGGTACACCACGTCACCCGTCTACCTTCGAGCGAGCGCAGTCCGCACGCGGCGTTTCGGGGCGTTCGAGGTCCACAGCCCGTGGCTGCCCCTCGAGTCAGCCGACGGCCCGACGGTGCACGCCAGCCGGGCGGCGTACGAGATGGCGGGCATCGGGCCCGGCGACGTCGACGTCGCCCAGCTCCAGGACACCGACGCCGGCGCGGAGGTCATTCACATGGCCGAGAACGGGCTCTGCGCCGACGGCGAGCAGGAGGCGCTCCTCGCCGACGGTGTCACCGAGATCACCGGTCGGTTGCCGATCAACACCGACGGGGGCCTCATCGCCAACGGCGAGCCGATCGGCGCGTCGGGTCTCCGTCAGGTGCACGAGCTGGTGCACCAGCTGCGGGGGACCGCCGGGGACCGCCAGATCCCCGGATCACCGAAGGTCGGCTACGCGCAGCTCTACGGCGCGCCGGGCACGGCCGGCGTCAGCATCGTGAGCACCTGACTCCTCGCCTCATGGCTGACCGGATCTCGCGCGCGATCGACGCTGCCTCCCAGCCTTCGCCCCGGGGCCTCGAGAAGCTCGCGCGCGGAGGGAAGCTCCCGGCCCGCGAGCGCATCGCCCGGCTGCTCGACGAGGGCAGCTTCGTGGAGAACGGGCTGCTGGCGAACGCGACCGAGTCGGATCTGCCCGCCGACGGCGTGGTGACCGGCCGCGGCGCCGTCGACGGGCGGTCCGTCGTGGTGGTCGCGAACGATCCGACGGTCAAGGCCGGATCATGGGGGGCCCGGACCGTCGAGAAGATCGTGCGCGCCACCGAGCTCGCGCTCGACCAGGAGCTGCCCGTGTTCTGGCTCGTCGACTCGGCCGGCGCCCGGATCACGGATCAGGTCCAGCTCTTCCCCGGGCGACGGGGGGCGGGGCGGATCTTCTACAACCAGGTCCGCCTGTCGGGCCGTGTGCCCCAGCTCTGCTGTCTCTT
>JBPYDT010000004.1:0-2643 GCA_051986275.1 Acidimicrobiia bacterium
CGGCGGACGAAGAGGCTGTTGCCGCGGGCACTGGCGACGACTTGGCGGCCGTCGCAGACCACGATGTTCAGGCGCCCCGTGGTGCGCGCCTCGACGTCGGCGATCACGCCGGCCACGGCGTCCTCGAGCGCCGCACCCTGGTCCAACGAGTCGAGCGCCAGCGCGAAGAGGGCCTCCCCGTCCGTCACCCCTTCGATCCACGCCCGCCGCTCGGGCGTGACCTGGCCGCGCAGCTCGTCGCCGATCCCGTCGTGCCAGCCGTCGACGACGCCGTTCATCGACCAGGCGTAGCGGCCGGAGATGAACGGTGCGTTGCCCGTGACGTCGACCGGTGAGCCGGGCGACGCCAGGCGAGCGGCCGCCACGGCGGCCCCCGTGCGGTGCTCAGCGACCCCTGGCAGGAGCGGGTCGTGCCAGATGCAGTTCGTGCTCCGGTGGCGACGCGGCGTGTCGTCGTCGGTCCACCACGCGACGCCGTAGCCGTCGGGGTTGTCCTTGCCGCTCGTCTGCCAGCGGGGCGAGCGGGCTTGATCGACGAGGCCGTGGGGGGCGTCGACCAGCCAGTCGCCCAGGGGCGCGGGCGCGCCCACGTACGCGAGGTGGCGACACATCAGTCGTCGCGCGCGCAGCGGAAGCCGCAGAAGATCTGCCGTCGGATCGGGAAGTCCCAGTTGCGGAACGTCGTGCGACACGCGCTCGGGTGCGTCGCCCACGACCCCCCGCGCAGGACCCGGTAGTCCTCGCCGAAGAACACCTCGGAGTACTCCCGGTACGGGAACGAGCGGAAGCCCGGGTAGCCGTGGAACGTCGTGCTTGTCCACTCCCAGACGTCGCCGACCATGGCCAGCACCCCGTACGCGCTGGCGCCCGTCGGGTGCGCGTCGACAGACGAGGGTGCCCAGCGTTTCCGTCCGAGGCCTGCGCGCGTCGGCGTGGGGTCGTCGTCGCCCCACGGGTAGCGGCGCTTCACCCCGTCCGGCGACCACGACGCGGCGTACTCCCACTCGGCCTCGGTGGGCAGGCGCTTGCCGGCCCACGTCGCGAACGCCTCGGCCTCGTACCAGCAGACGTGCTCGACGGGCTCGTCGGACGGGAGGTCCTCGCGGTGCCCGAACCGGCGCACGCTCCACGACCGCTCACCGTCGCGGTGCCACCCCTCGGGGTGCTCGAGCCCAGCCTCCTGGCGCCAGGACCACCCCGCCCGTGACCAGAGGCGTGCGTCGTGGTAGCCGCGGTCCTCGACGAAGGCCCGGTACGCCTCGTTCGTCACCGGGGTCGCGTCGATGCGGAACGGCGCGACGTCGACCTCGTGCGCGGGCCGCTCGTTGTCGTACGCCCACGGCTCGTCGTCGGTGCCCATCACGAACCGCGCGCCCGGGAGCCGGACCTCGCGTGCCACCGGTGCCGACACGCGCCGCCGCGCTCCGTTGGAGGGGACGGGGTAGGGCCGGTCCATGAGCCCGATCGTGGCGAGCATCGTCTCTTGGTGCTGGTGCTCGTGCTGCACGACCATGCCATAGACGAAGGCGTCGCGGCTGAGCTCGCCGTCGGTCGCGGCCCGGTCGAGCGAGTCGAGCACGCGCGTCCGGACGTCGGCGACGTAGGCGCGGGCCGCGTCGGGCTCGAGGATCGGCAGGCCAGCCCTTTCGCGTCGCGGATGACGAAAGGCGTCGTAGAGGTCGTCGTAGCGCGCGTCGGTGGGAGGATCGCCGAGCAGCTGGCGCAGCAGCCACAGCTCCTCGTAGTGGCCGACGTGGGCGAGGTCCCAGCAGAGCGGCGACATGAGCGGCGAGACCTGCTGTCGCAGGTCCTCGTCGTCGAAGGGCGCGAGGACGTCGAGCGTCCGGGCCCGGGCGTGCTCGAGATGCGTCGCCGCGAGGGCGGTCAGGTCCACGCCGGGGCACCGTCCTCGGGTGAGCTCTCGACGCGGCCGGCGCGCATCCACGCGTCCAGGCGGTCGTCGGCGGGGCAGCGTCCCCGGAGCACGTACCGGTCCATGAACGCGGCCGTGGCGTCACGGGCTGAGCCGTCGCCGTTCAGCGTCTCGATCGCCGCGCGGAAACACTCGACGGTGGCGCGGCGCAGCGCTGGGTCCGTGAGCCCGTGGCGGGCGGCCTCCCGCCAGCGACCGCGCACCGGACGCGTCGCGTCCGCCACGCGGTCGACGATCGCCGGCTCGGTGACCAGCGCCGCCGTCACCGCGGCCGCGACACGCCACCACGGGTCCGGGAGCGCGTCGATCATGCGGAGCTCGAGCCATCCCCGGGGACGCACCGGCGGGAACAGGGTCGTGAGGTGGTAGTGGAGGTCGTCGGCCGTCGGCCAGCCGAGCGGGTGGCCCGTCGTCAGCCACGTCGAGAACGGGAGATCGTCGGCCGCGGGCGCGCTCTCCTCGTCCGAGCGGCGCACGAACATCACCCGGGCGTTCAGTGCGTAGTCGGCCCACGAGCTCGGGCCGCTCGCGCCCGAGAGCACGGGCGTCGTGCGACCCGGGTCGACGTCGAACCAGACCGCGAGGCGCGCCGAGCGCCAGCCGGTCGGCCGTCCCCGCGCCAGCGGCGAGTTCGCGAACGCGGCGACGAGCACCGGGCCGACAGCGTGGGCGGCCCGCCACCGTCGCTCGACCTCGGCACCCTCGCCCAG
>JBPYDT010000005.1:0-2492 GCA_051986275.1 Acidimicrobiia bacterium
GCCCGCCGGCCGCCGGGGCGAGTCGCCAGTGGCCGTTCGACTCGTCGCCCAGCAGCGCGGCGAAGCACGCCGGCGCATCGAAGCGGGGCACGCACAGCCAGTCGAGCGACCCGTCGTCGGCGACGAGTCCGACGGTGTGCGTGTCGCCGATCAGCGCGTACTGCTCGATGCGCGAGGACATGGAGCGGGAATGCTACGTGTCGTCCTCGTCGTCCTCGGGCTCGCGCTCGTCCTCTCGCTCTTGCACTTGCACGTACGCCATGCGCAGCTGGGCCAACGCGTCGCGCAGCGGCACCGCGTGTCGTTCCAGCCGGTCACCGAGCCCCTCGACGACCCCCGCGAGCGCGTCGATCGCCAGCGCCGCGTCCGCGAGGCGCGGCGCCTCCTCACCCTCGGGGACGAGGTGGAGCACGGCGAGCTGCCACAGCCCGACGCAATGGTTGGCGATGAGGTCCACGACCGGCGTCGCCGCGAGCTCGGCGCGCACCCGGCGCAGCTCCTCGGCGACCGCCGCCTCGTCGAGCTCGTCGTCGCGGCCACCGTCACCGCCGTCACCGCCCGGCGTCGACGGCGCGGCCGGCTCGGGGCGATGCTCACCGGAAGGTGTCCAGAGGCTGCTCACGTTGCTATCCTCGTCTGGCGACGACCAATGTGGGAAGTGGGACCGGCTGGCACGACAACGCCGGACCCCACCCGGCCGGACCGGCCCTCCGGGGCCCCGAGCCCGGGTCCGTCCTCCCCGCCGAGCCGTGACGGCCCGGCCCCGGTGATGGCGGATGCTTCCTGCGTCCGCCATCGTTCGCGTCCGGCGACCATCGAGGTGACCTCATAGCCACAGACGAAACCAGGATCAACGACCGCATCCGGGCCCGCGAGGTGCGCCTCATCGGCGACGACGGCGAGCAGCTCGGCGTGAAACCGCTTCCCGAGGCCCTCGCGATCGCCCGATCCCGTGAGCTGGACCTCGTGGAGGTCGCGGCGAACGCCGACCCGCCGGTCTGTCGGCTGATGGACTTCAAGCGCTACGAGTACGAGCAGCAGCAGCGCCGCAAGGAGTCCCGCCGCAAGGCGACGCAGGTCGTCATCAAAGAGATGAAGTTCCGACCCAAGATCGACGTGCACGACTACACGACGAAGATGCGCCACGTGGAGCGCTTCCTCGCCGAAGGCAACAAGGTGAAGCTGACGATCATGTTCCGGGGCCGCGAGATGGCCCATCCCGAGCTCGGCCTGAAGATCCTCGAGCGCATCGCGGACGAGGTGAGCCAGATCGCGATGGTCGAGGCCGCGCCGCGCCAGGACGGCCGCAACATGACGATGGTGCTCCACCCGCTGCGGCGCGACGGCCGCAGCAACCGCGCGGCGCAGGCCAAGTCGGCGAGCGCGCCCGCGCCGGCCGCGGCGGGCGCGGCGGGGGAGGAGTCCTGATGGCGAAGTCGCACAAGAACAAGACGCATCGCGGCGCGGCGAAGCGCTTCAAGATCACCGGGACGGGCAGGGTGCGGCGCCGCAAGGCGTACCGCTCCCATCTCCTGGAGAAGAAGTCGAGCCGGCGCACCCGCCGCCTCGGCCGTCCCGCCGAGGTGACCGGCGGGCAGAAGAAGCACGTGGAACGCCTCCTCGGACGCGCCTGAGCGCCCGGAGTCGACCGATCACCAGGAGCTGGCATGGCACGAGGGAAGCGTTCCGTCCACAGCAAGAAGCGTCGCCGTGCCGTCATGGCGGCCGCCGAGGGCTACTCCGGCTCGCGCAGCCGCCACCGCCGCAAGGCGACCGAGCAGCTCCTCCACTCCGGCCAGTACGCGTACCGGGACCGGCGCGCCCGCAAGGGGCAGTTCCGTCGGCTCTGGATCGTGCGCATCAACGCGGCCTGCCGCGAGCACGACATCTCGTACTCGCGCTTCGTCGCCGGGCTGAAGGCGGCCGACATCGAGGTCGACCGCAAGATCCTCGCCGACCTCGCCGTGCGCGACCGCGCCGCCTTCGGTGCCCTCGTCGCCGAGGCCCAGGCGGCGCTCGAGGCCGCCGCTTGACGAGCGGCCCGCTGGGCGGCCGCAACCCGAAGGTCCAGCGGCTCCGGGCGCTGAACCGCGACCGTTCCGCCCGGGCGAGCGAGCACGCCTTTGTCCTCGAGGGCCCGCGCCTCGTCGCCGCCGCCCTCGACCGTGACGCGCCGCTCGAAGGCGCGTACCTGGCCTACGGCGCACGGCCCGCCTTCGGCCCGCTCCTCGCGCGGCTCGACGCGGCCGGCGTGCCCGTCGAGGACCTGCGCGAAGGCGTCCTCGAGAAGATCGGCGTGACGCGCACGCCCCAGCCCGTCCTCGCCGTCGCCCCGATCCGCCAGGCCGCGCCGGTCGTCCTCGAGCAGCCCGGCGACGTAATCGTCGCCGTCGACGTGGCCGACCCGGGCAATCTGGGGACCGTGCTGCGCAGCGCCGAGGCGGCCGCCGTGAGGACCGTCCTCGTCGCCGGCGACTCCGTCGACGTCTACA
>JBPYDT010000006.1:0-10112 GCA_051986275.1 Acidimicrobiia bacterium
AGGCTCTTCGTCTCGATGGCGAGCAGCGTCGCGATGACGCCGAGGAGCGCCCCGATCGCGACGCTCGCCGCCGCGTCGTAGGTCGGGTCGCCGGTCGCGACGGTCAGGCCGAGCCCGGTCGCGGCGAGCAGCAGCCCGACGATCCCGCCGAAGTCCTCGAGGAGCACGACGGGCAGCTCGGGCGCCTTCGTCGTCCGGATGAACGTCCACCAGCCCTGGTCGCCGCGCACGGCGTTCGCGGCCCGCGACGCGGTGCGGATCGAGAGGCTCTCGAGCACGAGCGCGACGCCGAGCACGACGAAGCCCACCGCGGGCTGCTGCACGGGCTCGAGGTTCGAGAGCTTCGTCACGCCCTCGTAGATCGCGAACAGCGAGCCCAAGGAGAAGAGGACGAGGGCGACGACGAAGGCGAAGAAGTAGCGCTCCCGGCCGAACCCGAAGGGGTGCTCGGCTGTCGGCGCCCGCTGGGCGCGCACACCGCCGAAGCCGAGGATCGCCTCGTTGCCCGAGTCGGCGACCGAGTGGATCGCCTCGGCGAGCAGCGCCGAGGCGCCGGTGACGCCGAACGCGACGAACTTGGCCGCCGCGATGCCGAGGTTCGCGGCGAGCGCGGCGACGACGGCCCGACGGCTGCCCTCCTGCACGGCTACCGCGCCGGTTCCACCGACCACACCGCCGTCGTGGCGACGCGGCGGGACTCGTCGCCGTCCCGCAGCACGATGCCGTCCCCGTCGACCAGCTCGAGGACGCCCGTGACGGGCGGTGCCGCGCCGGCATGGATGGCGACGCGACGCTGGAGCGAGAGCCGCAGGCGCTCGTCCCACCCGTAGTGCCACCGTCCGTCGGGACCCTGGCGCGGCGGCGCGCCCACCCGGACGCGTTCGGCCCGGTAGGCGTCGGTGAGGGCGCGGGCGCGCTCTGGGCCGCAGAACTCGGTCGTGGCGTCGAGCACGAGCCGTGCGAACGTCGACCCGTGCGTCGGCAGGTCCGGTTGGTCGACGAGGGCCCAGTGCGACAGCTCGTGCAGGACGATCCCCTTGGTCCGGTAGCGGCGGGGGAGGGTGATCGACCAGTCGTCGCCGTCCTCGGGCTCCGTGAAGTAGGCGGTGCGCGCCCCGTGGCCCGGTCGGAAGCGGGGGATGCGGTCCTGGGTCAGCGCGGGGAAGCGGCCGTGCCACCAGAGCGTGCCGACGACCCGCTCGGCGAACCGGGCGCAGGCCTCGAGGCCGGGCAGCGGGCTGGCCGCGAGGGGCAGCTCGGCGCGGTACACGCGGGCGCGCTGCGAGTCGCGCGGCTTCTTCGACATCGCCGGCCAGGGTAGGAGTCGACGCGCGCGTCGGCGCGGCAGCGTCGGCTCAGCCGAGGTGCAGGTCGGTGCCCGGTGCGAGCGGCGCGGTGCCTCGGCCGCCGCTCATGATCCCGTGCTCGGAGCGCAGCGCCGCCATGCTGTCGTTGTGGCCGGAGTAGCTGTCCGGCTGGTGCACCATCCACACGATCCCCTCGGCGGCGACCTCGCTCGGCTCCCAGGTGGAGTGATCCTGGTCGGGCGTGTTGGCGACGAAGCCCTCGGACGCGACGGGCACGTCGATGCGGAAGGTGTTCACCGCGATCGCGTCGTGACGCAGCTGCTCGGCGGCGGCCACCGTGAGGTGCTCGAGCGCGACCTTGGCCATCCCGTACGCCATGAGGCCGGGGTAGTAGTGCAAGGCCGCGGCCGACGACACGTTCACGATGCGCCCCCCGCCCCGGGCGCGCATCGACGGCAGCACGGCACGGATCGCGAGCAGGGGTGCGCGCAGGTCGACGTTCAGCGTGAGGTCGAAGCGCTTCATCTCGAGCTCGAGGTCGCCGGGGAACGTGATCGCCGCGTTGTTGACGAGCACGTCGACGCCACCGAACGCGTCGACGGTCTGGTCGACGAGCCCCTCGACGTCGTCGTCGTTCGCCAGGTTCGTCGGCACGGCGATGGCCTCGCCGCCCGCCTCGGTGATGCGCCGCACCGTCGCGTCGATCGTCCCCGGGAGGCGCAGCGGCGCCTCGTCGGTGGCCCGCGCCGCGCAGGCCACCCGGACCCCCTCGGCCGCCAGCGCCAGGGCCGTCGCGGCGCCCACGCCGCGGCTCGCGCCGGTGACGATCGCGACCTTGCCGCGCAGATCCATCGCGGGAGGTTACGCGCCCGACGCGGGCGCGCCGAGGGCCGGCAGCTCCTGATCAGCGTCGAGGTTCGCGGCGTACGGGTCGCCGAGTCGCTCGACGCGCGCCAGCACGGCGTCGGCGTCGAACGCCAGCGCGGCCGGGTCGCCGGCGTCGAGGGCGTCGGAGACCTCGTCCCACGTGACGGGGGCGGACACCATCGGACGCGGCTGGGCCCGCAGGGAGTACGCGGCCACCGTGGTCTTGTGCCGGTCGTTCTGGCTCCAGTCGACGAAGACGCGCCTGGGCCGCTGCTCCTTCGCCATGTTGACGGTCACCCGGTCGGGGGCCCGTTTGGCGAGCAGCTGCCCGAGCCCGAGCGCCATCGTCTTCGTGTCGTCCGCGGTCGCGCCGCGCACGGGCACGGCGAGGTGCAGGCCCTTGCTGCCCGACGTCTTCACCACGCTCACGAGGCCGAGGCTCGCCAGGGTCGCCTGCAGCTCGAGGGCCACCCGGGCGCAGGCCAGGACGTCGGCGGGGGGCCCCGGGTCGAGGTCGAAGACCATCGACGTCGGATGGTCGGGGTCCGAGACCCGGGCCTGGAGGGTGTGCAGCTCGAGCGCCGCCAGGTTGGCCATCCACACGAGGGTCGCGGCGTCGTCGACGACGCACGCCACGAGACTCGGGTCAACCTGCCCGGTGTGGACCCAGCGCGGCGCGTGCGACGGGCAGCGCTTCTCGAAGAACGAGTTGCCCTCGACCCCGTCCGGGAAGCGCACCATGGTGACGGCGCGCCCGGCCAGGTGGGGGAGCATGACCGGGGCGACCTTGGAGTAGTAGGCGATCACCGCCGCCTTCGTCACACCGGTGGCGGGGTAGAGGACCTTCTCAAGGTTCGAGAGGGTGAGCTGGCGGCCCTCGACGTCGATCACGGCTTTGGATCCGGCCGCCACGTCTGCGAACCTAGTGGCATGCCCAGCGCCATCTGGACGGGGAGCATCAGCTTCGGGCTCGTCGCCGTGCCCGTGAAGGTCGTGTCCGCCACGAAGAGCCGTGACGTGCGCTTCAACCAGCTCGAGGAAGGCACGAACGCGCGCATCCGCTACCGAAAGGTGTCGGAGGCGAGCGGTGACGAGGTCTCGAACGAGCGGATCCGCAAGGGCTACGAGATCTCGCCCGGCCAGTACGTCGTCATCGACGACGAGGAGATGCGCTCGCTCGCGCCGAAGGCGAGCCGCATGATCGAGATCGAGGACTTCGTGGACCTCGACGACATCGACCCGCTCTTCTTCGAGCAGCCGTACTACCTCGCGCCGGACGCGGCCGCCCTCAAGCCCTACAAGCTGCTCGTGGAGGCGATGTCGGAGCTGCGCAAGGTGGCGATCGGGCGGGTGGTGATGCGCTCGAAGGAGAGCCTCGTGGCGATTCGCCCCCTCGACGGGGTCCTCTGCCTCGAGACGATGCGCTACGCCGACGAGGTGCTGCCGCGCGAGGGCCTCCTGCCCGACGACGCGGCGCCGGCGGAGCCGTCGGAGAAGGAGATGGCGATGGCCCGCCAGCTCATCGAGGCGCTCGCCGGGCGCTTCGAGCCGGACCGGTACCACGACGAGTACCGGGAGCAGCTGCTCGGGCTCATCGACCGCAAGGCGGCAGGTGAGGAGATCGTCGCCGAGCCGACCGTGGAGGAGCCGGGGAAGGTGGTGGACCTGATGGCGGCGCTCGAAGCGAGCCTCGCCCGGGCGGGCGCGCCCCCTGCCGAGGCCGAACCGGCCAAGCCCGCCAAGAAGCGGGCGGCGCGCTCGCGGAAGTCGGCCTAAGCCGCGCGGGCCGCGGCGACGGCGGCCGCCGGGTGGTCCTCGAGCGGCCAGCCGCACGCCGCGCAGACCGGTCCGTCCACCTCAGGGTGGAGCTCGCCGCAGGGCTCCCAGCGCACCGGCGCCGCCGGCTCGTCGTGCAGGGTGGTGAGGGTGCTGTCCATGCGTCCTCCCTCCGAATCACACCAGTGTAATTTTGGGCGTCCCCGGGCCCGGTGACCCTCGCAGGACACCACGGGGGTGTGACGGGACGGTCAGGCGACTTGGACGCTGCGGCCGTCGACCCACGTGCGCAGCACCAGGTAGTCGCCGTGCAGCGCGCCGTGGTCGAAGCAGCCGAAGGTCAGCGTCGTGCCCTCGTGGCCGCACGTCGCCGGGAGGAGCTTCACCCGCTCGAAGGCGTCGCGGATCCCGTGCCGGGTGAGGTGATCGGCCCGGGCCAGCGCCTCACCGAGCAGGCGGCCCATGTCGAGGGCGGCGCAGCCCATCGGCCCGACGGCGAGCCGCGGGGACCGCTCGGCCCAGCGGCGCCGGCGCTCGTTGTCGTCGGCGACGACGTCGACGTACTCCCAGCCCTTCCAGCCGTCGCGCCAGTCGGGCCGCGCGTACCCGAACAGCAGGGCCGAGTTGGCGACCACCGGGACGTCCCAGCCGATCGACGCCAGGGCGACCGCGACGGGACGCGACGAGACCCCGAGGCCGAGGTACACGAGCGCGTCGGGCTCGAGCCCGCGGAGCCGTTCCACGACCGGCGTGAGGTCCTCGGCGACGGGTGACACGGTGGCGCTGCCGGCGAGCTCGAGCCCCGCGCCGACCGTGCTCGCCTCGAACCACTCGGCGTACCGGCGGCCGACCGGGGAGCGGTCGGAGACGACGGCGGGGCGGCGCAGCCCCCGCGCCGCGAGCCGCTGCGCGAGCAGCACGGGCTCCTCCTCGAGCGACCCGACCTGGTAGTGGAAGCCGTAGTGGCCGCGCGTGCGCTCGCCGCCCGTGTAGTTGAGGCAGCTGAGCTCGGCCGCGTCGGCCAGCGGCGCCACGATGAGCCCGTTGTCGCTGATGGACGGGCCGACGATCGCCAGGCACCCCGCCGTCTCGAGGTCCCGGAAGCCGCCCACCACGGCGTGCTCCGTCCCGGCCGGCAGCCCGGTCGCCTCGGCGCGCAGGAACTCGAGGTCACGGTCGACGCGCCCAGCGCTCGCCTCCTCGACGCCGAGGCGGAGCGTGGCCTCGAAGTCCTCGCCGCCGTCGGCCTGCGGGAAGTCGAACAGGAGCCCGACGCGGACGGGCGCGGCCTTGAACATCTACTTCGCCAGCTCGGTGCGGGTGTAGTCGACGACCGCCCTGAGCTGGGCGGGGGTCAGCGCCGTGGCGAAGCCGGGCATGATCCCTCGCCCGGTCGCGACGAACGTGATCTGGTCGGCCTCGTTTGGGAAGTCCCGCAGGACCCGGCCGCCCGACAGCTGCGGGCCGATCCCGCCCGAGCCCTCGGCGCCGTGACAGCTGGCGCAGTTCGCGGCGAAGAGCTGCGCCCCGACGGAGCCGGACCCGGCGCCGCCGGGGTTGTTGGCGAACAGCAGAATCACGAACGCGACCGCGCCGAGCGCGACGAGGGTCTCGACGACGTTGACGACGCGACGAAACATCTCAGAAGAGGGCCTGGCCCGACGATGTGAAGAACCACACGCTCGAGGTGAGGAACACCCCGACCAGCGCGGCGAACACGAGCCCACCGGCCACGGGCAGCACCCAGTTCGGCAGGCCCTTCAGGCGCACGCCGAGGACCTTGATGACGAACGCGCCGTAGAACGCGCAGCCGAAGATGCCGTGCAGCACCACCCGGGTGTTCATCGTCTCGAAGCCGAGGCCCCAGAGGCACTGGTAGGCGACGGGCAGCGTGACGGCGAAGACGAGCGTGCCGGTGAGCCGGTGCGCGTCGCCGAGCCACGCGGGGGCGGTCTTGGGGATCGTGATCTTGTCGTACAGCCGGGCGGCGAGGAGGAGCTGCACGCACGCCAGCGCCACCGCGAGGGTCGCGAACCACACCTTCAGCTGGATCATCCCCGAGAAGAAGAGTGGATAGGGCTTGCGCCCGGTCGGCGTGTGCTGGTTGGCGTAGACGCCGAGCGCGACGGCGACGGCCGCGCCGAGCACGAGCATGAGGAGCAGCTTCCCGGTGCTCGAGAGCCCCGCCCTGGGCTGCGCCGTCTCGGCCGGTGCGGTCATGCCCCCTCCCCCGTGTGCCGGCATCCTGCCCCCCGCCCGCGGCAGCCACAAGGTCCCGACGTCTGGTGCCGCCTAGTGTCCGACGCATGCCACGAGCGCTCGTCGGGGCGGTGCAGCGCATGGACCCGGGCTGGCCGCCCGTCCTCATCGCCGCGGTGGTCGCGGTGCTCGTGCTGGCGATCGTCGTGGTGACGGTGATGTTCCGGCGGCTGCACGGCGCGGTGCGCGACCAGCGAACCCGGCCGCGCGGGGGGGAGTGGTGAGCGAGGTGCCAGGCAGCGGGCCGGCCGCACCCGGCCTCGCCCGCCGCGTCGTCGCCGACCTGCTCGACACCGCCTGGTCGACCGTCGTCGACTGGTCGACGATCCGGCCGGGGACGAGGCGAGCGGGCCGGTTCCGCGGCTTCGGGCCAGGGAGCGCCATCTGCTTCCCGGTCGCCGCGCTCTTCGGCGAGCGCTACATCGAGATCGGCGCGGGCACGGTCGTGGGCCCCTACGCCACGCTGTCGGCCGGTGTCTCGCCCGCGCACGACCTCGGCGACGACGCGGTCGTGCGGATCGGCGACGGCTGCCTCATCGGCAAGGGCACCGGAATCGTGGGCCACGAGCGAATCGAGATCGGCGACGACGTGTTCACCGGCCACCACGTGTACATCACCGACGCCAACCACGGCTACGAGGACGCCGACCTGCCGATCGGGCAGCAGTTCGCGCCGCCGCGGCCGGTGTGCGTCGGCGCCGGGTCCTGGCTCGGTCACGGCGCGATCGTCCTGCCGGGCGCGCGCATCGGCCGCCACGTCGTCGTGGGGGCGGGCTCCGTCGTGACCGGCACGCTGCCCGACTTCTCTGTCGCGGTCGGCAACCCGGCGCGGGTGGTGCGTGACGGGCGCTGCGCTCAACCGCCGCGGGCCGCGGCGGGCGACGGGTAGCTCGGGGGTCGGCTGCCGGGCGGCAGGGACGTGTACAGCGTGACCGAGTGGGCGACGTCGAACAGCCCGACGTCGGCCGGCCACTGGCCCGGGAGGTAGCGGCGCCCGCCGAGCGCGTAGCGGTACATGCCCCGTCCCTCGTTGCCGACCTCGTCGGGTCCGGTCGCGTTCGGGTCCCACCAGATCACGGTCAGGTCGTCACCCCACGTGTAGTCGGTGCTGGGCCAGATCCCGTGCCGACCCCACGACGTGTGCAGCACCGTTGGCGAGGTGGTCGGTGACGACGGGTAGCTGAACAGGCCGTCGCGGAACGTCTGCGCCGTGAGGTGCGGTCCCGCAAGGTGGACGCCGGTGAAGAAGATGAGCGGCGACTGGACCAGCACCTGGTACGTCTTGGCCTCCGGCCCCACGCCGAACTGCCAGCGGAGCACGTTGGCGAACTCGTTCACTGCGTCCGTCGTGCGGGCCGGCAGCAGCGACACGCCGAACGCGTGCGCCCACTGCCGCTGGTCGTAGGTGCGGCCGAACACCGCCGTGTCGGTGTACGCGTACCCCAGCACCACCCACTCGGGGAAGTAGTTCTGCGCCGTCGCCTCGCGCGTGAGGAACGACGGGAAGATCGGGTCGCCGGCCAGCACCACGCTCGTGACGCGCGCCTTCTTCAGCGAAGCGATGAGCGTGCGCGCGATCTCCTGAGCCTGGTTGAGGTCGAGCTGGTACTTCAGGTCGGCGGCGATCTTGGTACCCGACCGTGCGAGCACCGACGCGAACTGCCGGTACGTGGCGTCGAAGATCCCGGTCCCGTCGTCGAAGCGCACGACGCCGAACCGGCGCACCTGACGGCGCAGCTTCGGGTCGCCCGCGTGGGTCGCGTCGCGGCCGGCGAGCTGGGTCTGCACGAACTGCGCCCACGAGACCGCGGCCTGATCGGGCGCGGCGAGTGTTGGCCAGACATACGGGGCGTTCGTCTGGAGAAACCCGTTCGTCTCGGCGAGCACGCAGTCGCCGAGGCAGAGCACGCCGCGGGCCGCGAGCTCCTGCGCGTAGGCCGCCGTCTCGCTCGGCCCGCCGAAGGAGGCGAACGCGTGGAGCTGGGTGGCGACCCGGATGGCGTCGGCCTTCGCCGCAACGTCGTCGTCGGGCGAGCCGCTGGCCCGCAGCGGCACGAGCTTGACCTTGCGGCCGTACGTCTCGTAGTGCGTCTCGAAGAAGTCGACGTAGGCCTGCGTGGTCCGCAGCTCGCTGTCGAGACTCGCCTCGCTGTCGCTGTTGTTGAAGAACGTCTGCTGCAAGATGTCGGGCTGCGTCTGGTACACGGCGATGGTGATCGTCGTGGCGGTGACGCCCGGCGCGGTCGCCCCGCCGTTGTTGCCGCGGAAGGGCGGGACGCACGGCGGCGCGTACGTGAGCGGCACGGCGACGTGCCCGGTCGACGTGTCGCAGCCGGGCCCCCAGTTGACGTGGATCCCCCGGGCCTGGGCCTGCGCGAACGTCACGGGGAGCGCGGCGTGCGTGGCCCGCGGCGCACTTGATGAGGGGCCGGTGCCCGGTGCGACGGCGGCGATGATGGCGATCGCGGCGACGACGGCGACGAACGGCGCGTACCGGGCGGCGACTGTGGCGGGGGACGGGCGAGCCCGGCGAGTGGGCGCAGTCACGACGACGAGGGCCCGCCTGCGACGCGCCCGGACGAGCGGCGCGTGGGACCCGTCGCGTGATCATACGAACGCTTCGTCCATGTGTCCGCGCGCACGGTTGGTCAGGTGCTGGCCGCGCCGCGTCGCTCACGGCCTAGGTACGAGTCCACGACGGCGGGATCGTGGACCACGTCGTCGGGGGAGCCGGTCGCGATCACGACCCCCAGGTCGAGCGCGATCCACCTCGGCGCGACCTGGCGGAGGAAGCCGAGGTCGTGCTCGATGACGACGAGGCTGGCACCGAGCTCGTCGCGGATCCGATGCAGGAGCGGGACGAGCGCCTCGCCTTCGGCGTGGGTGATCCCGCTCGACGGCTCGTCGAGCAGCAGCACGTCCGGGCGCTGCGCGACGACCGCGGCCAGGTCGACGATGCGGCGGCTTCCCGTCGAGAGCTCCCGCACGAACTTGTCGGCGTAGTCGGCGAGACCGAACACCTCGATGAGCTCGCCGACACGGTCCTGAACCGCCCGCTCCGAGTCGGCGACGGCTGGCATGCGCAGCGCCGCCGCGACGGGGTCCCGCACGTCCACCCAGTCCTCGAGCGCGACGGCGATGGTCTCGGACACCGTGAGGGCCGGGAAGAGCCGTGCATCTTGGAACGAGCGGCCGAGCCCTTGGTGCGCGCGTGCCGCCGCACCGCGCCCCCCAAGCGTGACGCGACCACCGCGGTCGTCGACGAGCGCGACGACGCCCCGGTCGGGCGCCTCGAAGCCGCTGACCACGTCGAACAACGTGGTCTTCCCCGCGCCGTTCGGCCCGAGCACACCCACGATCTCGCCGCCGTCGACCGTGAACGACACGTCCTGGAGCACGACGTTGCCGCCGAACTGCTTCGAGACACCGTCGACGACCAGACGGGCTCCGTCAGCGTGCACCGCGCCCGCGTGAGTCGAGACGCGCGCGCCGCGGACCGCCCCGGACGCGCTGACCCCTTCGAGGAAGACCGACCGCAGGAGGTCGGGGCGCTCGAGCAACGCGGCGGCCGGCCCGTCGAAGCGGATCCGGCCCTTCTCCAGGAACGCGGCCCGGTCCGCCACCTGCAGCGCCAGGTCGGCGGACTGCTCGACGAGCAGCACGGACGTCCCTGCGACGGCGAGGGAACGCACGACGTCGAGCAACGTCGAGACGACGGCCGGTGCGAGGCCGAGCGACAGCTCGTCGATGAGCAGCAGGCGCGGCGTCGCGACGAGCGCCATCGCGAGGGCGAGCATCTGCTGTTGCCCACCGCTGAGGGCGCCCGCGACGTCGTGGCGGCGCTCGGCGAGCATCGGGAACTGCTCGATCGCCCGCGCGATCCCGGCCTGCGCGTCGGCGGGC
>JBPYDT010000007.1:0-3123 GCA_051986275.1 Acidimicrobiia bacterium
GTCCTCGAGGTGGGTGACGGCATCGCCCGCGTCGCCGGCCTCCCCGACACCGCGGTGAACGAGCTCCTCGAGTTCACCGGCGGCAAGCTCGGGCTGGCCCTCAACCTCGACGAGGACTCCATCGGGACGGTCGGGCGGGGCGAGGACGTCGACGTCGAGGAGGGCGCCGCCGTGCAGGCGACGGGTCGGATCCTCTCGGTGCCCGTCGGCGAGGGCCTCATCGGGCGGGTCGTGAACCCGCTCGGGCAGCCGATCGACGGCAAGGGTCCCATCGCCACAGACACGTACCGACGCCTCGAGGTGCAGGCGCCCGGCATCGTCCACCGCAAGCCGGTGAGCGAGCCGCTGCAGACCGGCATCAAGGCGATCGACGCGATGACGCCGATCGGACGCGGCCAGCGGGAGCTGATCATCGGCGACCGCAAGACGGGCAAGACGACCGTCGCGATCGACACGATCCTCAACCAGGCCGGGACCGGCGTGAAGTGCATCTACGTCGCAGTCGGCCAGAAGGGCTCGTCGGTCGCGCAGACCGTCGCCACCCTCGAGTCCCACGGCGCGATGGAGTACACGGTGGTCGTGAACGCGCCCGCCGCCGAGGAGGCGGTGTTCAAGTACCTCGCGCCCTACGCCGGGTGCGCGATGGGCCAGCACTGGATGGAGCACGGCGAGGCCGCGCTCATCGTCTACGACGACCTGTCGAAGCAGGCCGAGGCCTACCGGCAGATCTCGCTGCTGCTGCGCCGCCCGCCGGGCCGCGAGGCGTACCCGGGCGACGTGTTCTACCTGCACAGCCGCCTGCTCGAGCGGGCCGCGAAGCTGAACGAGGCCGAGGGCGGCGGGTCGCTCACCGCGCTCCCCGTCATCGAGACGAAGGCCGGCGACGTGTCCGCCTACATCCCGACGAACGTGATCTCGATCACCGACGGGCAGATCTACCTGGTCGACGACCTCTTCAAGGCGGGGGTCCGGCCGGCGATCGACGTCGGCATCTCGGTGTCGCGCGTCGGCGGCGCGGCGCAGATCAAGGCCATGAAGACGGTGTCGGGCACCCTGAAGATCGACCTGGCGCAGTTCCGTGACCTCGAGGCGTTCGCCACGTTCGGGTCCGAGCTCGACGCCGTGTCGCGTGCCCAGCTCGACCGGGGCCAGCGCCTCGTCGAGCTGCTGAAGCAGCCGCTGAACTCGCCGATGCCGATCGAGGAGCAGGTTGTCGTGATCTTCGCCGGCACGAGCGGGCTGGTCGACGACATCCCGGTGGACGAGATCCGGCGCTTCGAGCGGGACCTGCTCGACTGGTTCCGCGGCCGCCACGGCGGGCTCCTCGCCGAGATCCGCCAGTCGGGGGCCCTCCCCGAGGGGGACGACGTCCGCCTCGCGATCGAGGGCTTCAAGGTCGAGTTCCTCGCGTCGGTGCCCGGCGCGGCCGCCGCGGGGACCGACGCCGACCCGACGGCAACCGACGCCGAGGCGCCGGGCGAGCCCGAGTCCGAGAAGACCCTCCAGACCGAGTAGGAGGCGGCGCGCCAGCATGGCCGGAGGCCAGGAGCGGATCCTCCGTCGGCGGATCCGCACGATCCAGTCGACGAAGAAGATCACGCGCGCGATGGAGCTCATCGCGGCCAGCCGGATCGTGCGCGCCCAGGCGCGGGTGCAGGCCGCCGTCCCGTACTCCGAGATGATCACCCAGGTCGTGCGCGACCTGGCGGCCGCGGGGGCCGGCACGGACAGCCCGCTGCTCGCCCCGCGGCCCGAGATCCGCAAGGTCGCCCACGTCGTGCTCACCGCCGACCGGGGGCTGTGCGGCGGCTACAACGCGAACGTGATCCGCGCCGCGGAGGGCTCGATGCGCGAGCACGCCGCGATGGGACGCGACTACTCGCTCATCGTCGTCGGCCGGAAGGCGGAGAGCTACTTCCGGTTCCGCCACTACCGCATCGACGCCTCGTTCACCGGGTTCTCCGACCAGCCGAGCTACGAGGACGCCCGCACGGTGGCCCGCGCCGTCGAGGCGCCGTTCCTCGCTGGCGAGTGCGACCTGGTCGAGGTCACTTACACGCGCTTCGTGTCCGTCGGGAGCCAGGAGGTGCTCGTCCGTCCGCTCATGCCGCTCGAGGCCGAGATCCTGGAGGGCGCCGACGAGACGCACCACCGCCACGGCGACGAGGTGCCGCCGTCGTACGAGTTCGAGCCGTCGCCCGAGGCGATCCTCGAGCAGCTCCTGCCGCGCTACGTCGAGGCCCGGATGTACGCCGCGCTGCTCAACGCCGCGGCGTCGGAGCACGCCGCCCGCCAGCGAGCGATGAAGGCCGCGACCGACAACGCCGACGAGCTCATCGTCGGCCTCACGCGGGTCATGAACCGCGCCCGCCAGGACGCGATCACCACCGAGATCATGGACATCGTCGGCGGCGCCGAGGCGCTCCGGGGTGTCGAGGTCGAGCCTGAGCCCGACCGGTTCCTCGTCCCCACCTAACCCCGAAGGAGCGTCATGACCACGACCGCCGAGCCGGCCGTCGAGCTGAAGGACGGCCGCATCGTCGCCATCGCCGGGCCGGTCGTCGACGTCGAGTTCCCGCCCGACGCGCTGCCCGAGATCAACACGGCGCTCGAGCTCAGCTTCGAGCTGGAGGGCGAGACGATCACCGTCGTCGCCGAGGTGGCCCAGCAGGTCGGCGACAGCCGGGTGCGGGCCATCTGCATGAAGCCGACCGACGGGCTCAAGCGCGGAACGCTCGTGCGCAACACGGGCGCCGGGATCCGCATGCCGGTGGGCGACGGCGTGCTCGGTCACGTGTTCAACGTCATCGGCGAGCCGCTCGACGTGAGCGCCGACCAGCTCACCGGCATCGAGGACCACTGGGAGATCCGCCGCGAGCCGCCCGCCTTCGACCAGCTCGAGCCGCGCTCGATCATGTTCGAGACCGGCATCAAGGTCATCGACCTGCTCGAGCCGTACGTGCAGGGCGGCAAGATCGGCCTCTTCGGCGGCGCAGGCGTCGGCAAGACGGTGATCATCCTCGAGATGATCAACCGGGTCGCGACCCAGCACGGTGGCGTGTCGGTGTTCGCCGGGGTGGGGGAGCGGACCCGTGAGGGCACCGACCTGTGGCTCGAGATGCA
>JBPYDT010000008.1:0-2360 GCA_051986275.1 Acidimicrobiia bacterium
CGCCTGCCGCGTCCTTCACGGCCCGCTCGAGCAGGTCGGCCTCGGCGTGCCGTCCGAAGAAGCCGCCGCCGTCCCACCCGCGCAGCCGCGAGGGGAACGGCAGCGCGGCCGTCATGGCCGGGGCCCACACCACCTCGCAGGCCGGGACGGGCGCCGGGAGACCCTTCAGTTCGAGCGCGCCGACCGGACGGAACTCGTGCCCGCCGCGAGCGCCGCCGAGGGCCCGGACGACCTCCGCGGCGAGGATCTGACCCCCGTCGGCCGCCGCGCAGAGGCGGGCCGCCTCGACCACCGACTGGCCGTAGTAGTCGTCCTCGGCCGGCTCGGCCTCACCGATGCTCACCCCGATCCGCACGCCCAGGGGCTCGCGCGCGTCGCGGTTGTGTCGCTCGAGGGCCTGCTGCATGGCGACCGCGCAGTCGACCGCCGCGCTCGCGCTGGGGAAGACGACCATCAGCCCGTCGCCCGTGCTCTTGACCTCGGTGCCACCGACGGCCGCGACGGCCGCCCGGAGGAGGCCGTAGTGCTCGCGGCGGCGCGCCTCGGTGGCGTCGGGACCCAAGCGTGAGGCGACCGCGGTCGAATCGACCAGGTCCGTGAACACCGTCGCCACGGTGACCGTTGCGCCCATCGCCTGTCCCCTCCGCCCGCAGGCGTCACATCAGGCTACGCGCCTCGCCTGGAGCCCGCGGCGGTAGCGTCACGGCGATGAGCCGCAAGCTGGCGCCCTCGATCCTCTCGGCCGACTTCGCGCAGCTCGGCGCCGACGTGAGCCGGGTGTCACCCGAGGCCGACCTGCTCCACGTCGACGTGATGGACGGCCACTTCGTCCCCAACCTCACGATCGGCCCGCCCGTCGTCGCCGCCCTGCGCCGTCACACCGACCTCTTCTTGGACTGCCACCTCATGGTCGACAACCCGGCCGTGCTCCTCGGCGACTTCGCCGACGCGGGCGCCGACCGCTGCATCGTCCACGTCGAGCTCGGCGACCCGCACCCCCTGTTCCGCGAGCTGCGCGCCCGGCAGGTCCAGGTCGGGCTCGCGATCAGCCCGGACACGCCCTTCGACGCGGCCGCGCCGTACCTGCCCGACGTCGACCTGCTGCTCGTCATGAGCGTCCACCCCGGCTTCGGCGGGCAGTCCTTCATCCCTGAGGTGCTCGAGAAGGTGCGGGCAGCCCGCCGGGCCATCGACGAGGCCGGCCTCGCGGTCGAGATCGAGATCGACGGCGGCATCCACCTCGGCACGGCGCAGGAGGCCACCGCGGCGGGCGTGGACGTCCTCGTGGCCGGCTCGGCCATCTTCGGCTCGCCCGATCCGCTCGCCGCCGCCCGGGCGCTGCGCGCCGCGGCGTGGCCGACGGCGGCGTGACGCCCGCCGCGAAGGTGCTCACCGTCTCCGACGGGGTGGTGGCCGGCACCCGCGAGGACCGCGCGGGCGACGCGGTCTCCGGAGCACTCGCCGACGCCGGCTACGAGGTCGTCGAGCGGAGCGTGACCGCCGACGGCACCGAGGCCGTGGCGGCCGCGCTGCGGGCGCTCGTCGACGGCTTCGCCGGGCTCGTCGTCACCACGGGCGGCACCGGCTTCGGGCCCCGCGACCTGACCCCGGAGGGCACGCGCCGGGTCCTCGACCGGGAGGCGCCCGGCCTCGCCGAGGCGATGCGGCGGGCCAGCGACGCCGACGGCCGGGGCTTCGGCATGCTGAGCCGGGGGATGTGCGGCACCGCCGGTACCGCCCTGGTCTGCAACCTGCCCGGCTCGGCGGGCGGCGCCGTCGAGTGCCTCCAGGCCGCGCTGCCCGTCGTCCCCCACGCCCTCGAGCTCCTGACCGGCGGCCACCCGCACTGAGTGAACTAGAACACGTTTCAATTCGCGCCCGAAGGGCGTAGAATGCCGGGTGACAGCCCTCGGGATTTGGGTGCAAGTCCCGACCGGCGGTAGCCGTCGAGCTGCGGCTCGGCGGGAGCCCGCGAGCCCACGGCCGCCCGTCGTGGTGCTGATCCGGTGAGACGCCGGAGCCGACGGTCACAGTCCGGATGGGAGAGGGCGCTCGGACGACGCGCGCCTGTCCCGCCCTGCCGCGGGGGCGGAAGGGAACGGCGGTGCGCGATGCCGAGCTGATGGCCCGGGCCCTGACCCTCGCCGAGGGCGCCCGTCGCCGCACGCCCCCCAACCCCTGGGTGGGCTGCGTGCTCGTCGCCGACGGCGTCGTGGTGGGGGAGGGCGCGACCCACCCGCCCGGCGGCGCCCACGCCGAGGCGGAGGCTGTCGTCGCCGCCGGGGCGCGAGCCGCCGGCGCCACCGCCTACGTCACCCTCGAGCCGTGCGCCCACCAGGGCCGCACGGGGCCGTGCGTCG
>JBPYDT010000009.1:0-2619 GCA_051986275.1 Acidimicrobiia bacterium
GGTTTCAGAAAACTCGGGAGCCCCCACACTGGACGCGGGGGGCGGGCCCCCGGCCACCGCCGCTGGTCTCGGGGTGAACTGCTCCAATCCTCCTCCTAGGTCGGATTGCCATGCGATCCTACCGCGCTGGCGGCCCGTCGTTTTGCCTCCTCGCGCACAAATGGCCACCCGCGGCGCCGTCACAGGCGCCGAGACAGCGACAGCGCGACGCGTCCGGCGACCGCGGCCGCCACGCCGACCGCTGCGACCCCGGCGGTGATGAGTAGCGCGTCTGCGGTGAGTGGTTGGGCGCCTAGTGTCGCCCCGGCGTGGGTGAGCGACAGCACGGCCGCGGTCAGGAGCGCGACAAGCGCCCATACCGGGAAGGCGACGTTGCGCCGCAAGGGCAGGCCGGGTTGGGCGCGCAGGCTCCACGCGACCGCGACGTTCGCGACGAGCCATCCGGCCACGGCGGCCGCGATTGCCATGCCGGTACCCCACCGGCCGTGGACGATGAGATACGCGGGGAGCACCGCGATGGTGAGCGCCGCGGCCGTGAGCGCGATCGCGGACAGCTCCGCGCCGTCGAGGAACCGGCTGGCGGGATCGCGCGGAGGGTGATCCATCGTCTCTGGGGCGGTTGGCTCGGAGACGAAGGCAATCGACGCGCCGACGTCCATGAACAGTTCCAGGATGACGATATGCACCGGGTGGAACGGGGCGGGCAGCCCAAGCGCCAGTGGCACGGCGATGACCACGACGAGCGCGATCTTCGCGCCCAGGTAGAAGGCGACAGCCCGCCGTAGCTGGGAGGCCAGAAGGCGACCGCCCTGGACCGCACCGACGATCGTCGGGTACGCGTCGTCGACGAGCACCAGGTCCGACGCCTCGCGGGCGAGATCGGTTCCGCGCGCGCCCATGGCGATCCCGACGTTCGCCGCGGCGAGGGCGGGCGCGTCGTTGACGCCATCGCCGGTGACAGCGACCGCCTCGCCGCGATCCTGGAGGATCCGGACGAGGCGCAGCTTGTCCTCGGGTGTGGCCCGCGCGATGACCGCCTCGCCTCGCAGCCGCCCGGCTAGCTCGTCGTCGTCGAGGGCGTCGAGCGGCGCGCCGCCGTGTAGGGTCTCGGGTCCCCGGACGCCCGCCTCGCGCGCCGCCGCGGCGACCGTCTCGGGGTGGTCGCCGCTGACGACGATCGTCCGCACGCCGGCGTGGGCGAGCTCGGCCACCGCAGTGCCGACACCGGCCCGCAACGGATCGCGGAAGGCGGCAAGCCCGACGAAGTCGAGCCCGGCCTCGGCGTCGGCGGCGTCACGGGGGGCGGCGGCGAGGTGACGCTCGGCTACCGCAATGATCCGCAGCCCGTCGTCTGCGAGCCGCGCGACACGCGCGAGCACCGACGCCCGCTCCGTCTCGGACATCGCGCACGCCTCGAGGACGGCCTCAGGCGCGCCCTTCACGGCCACCCACACGCCGCCGGGGTCGCACCACACCGCGCTCTCGCGCCGGCGTGCCGGATCGAACGGGTAGCGGGCGAGGCGCTCGCTCGAGGCGCGCCCATCGGCCGCCTCGGCCAGCGCCCGGTCGACCGGGTCCTGCGCGGTCGCCGCCCCGTGGGCGGCGGCCGCCGCAGCCAGTACGAGTTCGCGATCGCCGTCGGTGCGTTCGATCACCAGCCGGTTCTCGGTCAGCGTCCCCGTCTTGTCGGCGAACAGCACGGTGATCGCGCCGACGGCTTCGGCGGCCCGCAGCCGCCGCAGCAGGACGCCGTGCTGGGCCAGGCGCAGACCGCCGAGCGCGACGAGCGCCGTCACGAGGATCGCCAGCTCCTCGGGGATCGTGGCGAACGCGAGCGTCAGCCCGTCGAGCAACATCTCGCGCGGGGACCGGCCCCGAAGGACCCCGAGGAGCGGCACCAGCACGCACACCGTCACGGCAACGATCAACGCTGCACGCGCCAGCTCGGTCATCGCGCGCTGCAGGGGGGTGGGCGGCTCCTTGGCCTGGGCGACGAGCCGGCCGAGGCGCCCGATCTCGGTCTCCTCGCCCAGCGCGACGACGACCCCCTCGCCGGCGCCCGCCACCACGGCGGTGCCGGCGTGCAGCACCGAGGACCGCGCGCCGAGCGGCGCGTCGGCATCCACCGGTCCGGGCCCCTTCGCGGCCGCCACCGGCTCGCCCGTCAGCCTGGACTCATCGGCGGACAGGCCGTCGGCCGCCACGACGCGGGCGTCGGCCGCGACGAGGGTGCCGGCCTCGACCAGAAGCACGTCGCCGACGACGAGCGCGCCGACCGGGATCGCCACGGCGGCGCCGGCGCGCCGGACGAGTGCGTTGGGGGCGCTGAGGTCGCGCAACGCGTGCAGCGCGCGCTTCGCACGAACCTCGGAGATCGCCTCGACGGCGCCGATGACGACGATCACCGAGAAGATCGCGATCGCGTCGCGAAGCTGGCCGAAGATCCCCGAGAGCACGCCGACCAGGACCAAAAGCAGCATCAGCGGCTCGACCAGCGACTCGACGATCTCGCCCAAGACGGCCGAGGTGTGGCCGCGTTCGGTCCGGACCGCCGCCGTGCGGCGCTGCGCGACCTCCTCGGGCCTCAACCCCCCCGGACGGCTGCCGGTGCGCTCCCAC
>JBPYDT010000010.1:0-20316 GCA_051986275.1 Acidimicrobiia bacterium
CTTCTACGACCGGTCGCGCAACCAGCACGGGAACTGGTGCAACATGGCGCTCTGCGGCAACCGCCTGAAGAACCGCCAGCTTCGCGCCCGCAGACGCTAGCCCGGCTTCCTCTACCCGCCCCGATCACGCGGTAGCGGCTCGGATCAGCGCTGGGGCGGCCGGTTCGCACGAGTGCTAGTGAGCGACGGCGAGGTCCGACGGTCCCGCGTTCGTGACATCAGGTACGCGGCGAGGATCGGATACACCGCTCGGCGGCGTGCCGGCCCAGGCTTCACGATCTGCGCGACAGCTTCGCGGTGAACACACTGCTTGACGCGTACCGCACCGACGGCGATCCCGCTGCGCGCGTGGCGGCGCTGTCGACGTATCTGGGGCACGTCAACCCCGACAAGACCTATTGGTATCTACACGCCGCGCCCGAGCTGCTCGAACTCGCCGGCGGACGCCTCGAACGCCACCTCGAAGACGGGCGATGAGCGCGCTCGCTACCTCGCTGCAAGCGTGGTTCACCGACCGGCTGATCCGCGAGCGCAACGCCAGTCCGCACACGATCGCCTCGTACCGCGACACGATCCGGCTGCTGCTCACCTACGCCTCGCAGCGGCTCAGGGTCGAGCCATCACAGCTCGAGCTCGGCCAGCTCGACGCGCCGCTGGTTGGCGCGTTCCTGGACCACCTCGAAACTGACCGGGGGTGCAGTCCCCGGACCCGCAACACGCGCCTGGCCGCGATCCGCACCTTCTACCGCTACTGCCTGTTGCGCCATCCAGAACACGCCGCGACGATCGAGCGGGTGCTGCAGATCGGTCCCAAACGCCACGAGCGCGCGCTGGTGACCTACCTCACCGAGCCCGAGCTCGACGCGCTGGTCGACGCCCCCGACCGCTCCAGCTGGACCGGTCGCCGCGACCACGCGATCATCGTCCTGCTCGCCCAGACCGGCCTGCGAGCGTCAGAGCTGACCAGTCTGCGCGGCGTGCATGTTCACCTCGGCTCCGGCGCGCACGTCACAACGACTGGCAAGGGCCGCAAACAGAGAATCACCCCTCTGACCAAGCAGACCGCCGCGGTCCTCCGGGTGTGGCTCGCCGAACGTGGCGGTTCGCCCACCGATCCGCTGTTCCCGACCAGCACGGGCGCGCCGCTCACCCGCAAGGCGCTCGCGCGCCGGATCGCCAAGCACGCCGTCTGCGCCACCGAGCGCTGCCCGTCCCTGACGGCGAAGACGATCACGCCGCACGTCCTGCGTCACACCGCCGCGATGCGGCTCTTGCACGCCGGGATCGATACGACCGTGATCGCGCTGTGGCTCGGGCACGAGCAAGTCGAGACCACGCAGATGTACCTACATGCCGATCTCGCGCTGAAAGAACGAGCGCTGGCCCGCACCAAGCCACTGGACAGCAAACCCGGCCGCTACCGACCGCCTGACGCACTCCTCGGATTCCTGGACAGGCTCTGACCGTTTCGTCCCCCTCCCTCGGGGCGCGGATCGACGGATTGCGCTTCTGGCGACGAACGTCGAAGCGCGCCGCCCGTGCCCGGAGGCCCGCAATGCCACTCCGAGGTAATCGCGGACGGTGCCGGGCACGCTGCTTGCCCCGACGAGAGCAGCGGTCTCCGATCCGTCACCGAGACTGATGCTGATAGCCCCAAGGGGCAGCGTCGCTGTAGCGCTCTGTGGCGAGCTTGGGCGGTTCGCCTCCGTGGCGTGTGCCTGGCCGGCTGTCCGGCTGCGGGCGGCTGGTCGTCTTGACAGGACGACGGCGACGGGCTATCTAGTGGCGGGTAGCGCGGGTGACACGGATGGCTCCCGGGATTGCCGTACGGTGGAAACGGGACGTTCGGCCCGGAGGGGAGCAGGCCATGCTCAATCGGGAAGTGTCGGTAGGTGTCCGGGGGGCGCGGTCTGGTTGGGCCGTCGCGGCGTCGTGGTTGGCGGGCCTTGGTGTTCGGTCTCGCGGCGGGGTTGTCGGGGTTGTGGGTGCTCGCGCTGCCGGTTTCGGCGGCGGCAACGCCCATCACTGTCGGGTTCACGACGCAGGGCTGCACGACGTGGACGGTGCCGACCGGGGTCAGCAGTGTTCAGATTCAGGCGACGGGCGCCGCCGGGTTCGGTGGCGGGTCCAACGGCTCCACCGCGGGCGGGAATGGCGGGATCGGCGATGGGGTGTCGGGGAATCTGTCGGGCTTGGCCGGCGGATCGCAAATGCTGGACGTCTGCGTCGACCAGGATGGCGGCGCCGGCGGCGCCGGCGCCGCTCCCGGCGGTGACGGCGGCGGCGCCTCGGGCGTGAGCCTCGGATCGGATTTCAGCTCGCCGGTGCTTGTAGCCGGCGGCGGTGGCGGCGGCGCCGGCGCTAACGGTCCTGGCACCGCGGGACCTGGCGGGGCGCAGGGACGCCGGCGGCCCAGGCTGGCACGTCGGGCGTGGGCGGCAGTGAGATCGCTGGCGGGGGCGGTGGCGGCGACAACACCACGATGATGGGCGGAGCCGGCGGCGTAAGCAGCGTTAACCCCGCTGGTGATGGTCAAGCCGGCGGCGGGGTCGCTGCGCCTGGACCGGGCTCTGGCGGCGCAGGCAACGGCGCCAGCGTTCAGGGCGGCGGCGGGGGCGGCGGCGGCGGATACTTCGGCGGCGGTGGCGGAGCCACCGGGCACAACGGCGGCGGCGGCGGCGGCGGGAGCGACTTCTGCGCGACCTCGATCACGGGCTGCGACGTTTCCTCGGGCGCCGGCACGCAGACGACGGCGGGGAGCGGCCCGGGCTTCGCCCAGGTGACGATCACCTACACGGTCGCGGCGGCGCCGTCGGCATCGATCACCACGCCGGCCAATGGCGCTACTTACGCCCAGGGGCAGGTTGTTAGTTCGAGCTTCAACTGCTCCGAGGGAGCCAACGGTCCGGGCATCGCTTCGTGTTTTGATCAGAACGGGCATCCGTCGGGAACGGCGGTCGATACCTCGAGCCCGGGTCAGCACACGTTCACGGTCACGGCGACGAGCAAGGACGGGCTGACCGGCCAGTCCAGCGTCAGCTACACGGTCGCGGCAAATGTCGGAAATCGGTAGGAGCACGCGTCACGGTGGCGAATCAGCCACCTATGCCCCCATTCCTACCGCTGGTCGAGGACTTTCTCGCGGGACTCGGCGCCGCGAGGCGGTCGCAGCACACCCTGGACGGCTACCGCAACGACCTGCTCGGGGTCGGCCGCCGGATCGCCGGCCAGTTGCGCGGTCCTGACGCGTCAGTCGACCAGCTCGACGCCGCCGAGCTCGATCAGCGCGTGATGCGCCTGGGATTCGCGGCGTGGGCCGCTGACCACTCCAAGGGTTCGCTGTTGCGCGCCTGGGGTGTCTGGGACCGCTTCTTCGCGTTCCTGGTGAACGATGAGGTGCTAGTGCGAAACCCGATGCGCTCGGTGCCCAAGCCAAAGCTGCCCCAGACCGCCCCCAGGTCGATCCGCCATGAGAACCCAGCCGAGACGCTTTTGATGACAGTCTCGACTCCGGACTCGGCCGCCAAGACATCGAAACGATGGCCAGAGCGCGACGTGGCGCTCGTCGCGACGTTCTGCGTGACCGGCATCCGACTGAGCGAAGCGATCGGCTTGAACCTCAACTCCATCCTCGGATCGCCGGGCGCCCGCCGCCTCCAGGTGACAGGAAAGGGCAACAAGGACCGCGCGATTCCGATCGAGCCAGCGCTTGAAGCGCTGATTGACCGGTACCTGGAATCGCGGACGGGGCGACACGGCGGGGAGTCGCTGGAGAACCCGCCCTCTCCGCTGTTCGTCCACTACGACGGCACCCGGCTGACACGCGGCCGCATCCAGTATCTCGTGGAACGTGTCTACGAACGCGCGGGGCTGCGCAGCGCGGTGCCCAAGGGCGCGCTGGTCCACGCCCTCCGCCACACGTTCGCCTCCCAGGCCGTCGAGTACGGCACCGACGTCGTCGAGCTGCGAGACATCCTCGGGCACGCCTCGCTCGCCACTACGAGCCGCTACCTCGATGCCAACGCGCAGCGTCTCCGCGAAGCGGTCGCCGCCCACCCGGCACAGCGGGCCCTGAGACAGGTCGGCTGACCTTCTAGCGCGTCGTCGTCTCCCCCACTCCGACGCGTGCCACTGGGTCACAGCTGCGGATTTGCGCGGGGTTTCTGGGCACGGCTTGGTCTGTACCGCTCGCGTCCGCGCCTGCACGCGCGCGAGCGCATCGGCCGGCGCCCACCCGTGCTCGACCAACACTGATCCAGGAGCCTCGCAGGCTCTCGCCCCTTCCGTTCTTCTGCTCTGGTGTCCCGACCGGCGAAGGCGGCACTCCGCGGGTGCGTTCGCCGGGAGCCGCCCAGCGGGCACCTGCGATCATCGGCAGGTGCAACAGGACGGGCCGCCTCGCGTCGAAATGCCCCCCGCGATCCGACGCTTTCTCGCTGACCTTGTCGAGCGCTTCTGGGGTGGTGATTCAGGCCGGGTGGTGAATGCCTTGCCGACTTCGATGCCGACGGGCGAGGTTCAGCGGCTTGCCTCTGGCGGGGCGATGGGGTATCTGATCGATGCTCGCCTCGACCCGATCGGTGAGCGGCTCGCCTTGGAGGTCGTGACAGATAACCGGATGAGCGGCCCTGAGCATTACCGAGTGTGGGACGACGGAAATCGCGAGGAGCTGCCGACGGTACAAATCGGCGTGTCGTTTCCACCCGACTGCTCGCCCGAGCACCGCCGGAGGATCGAGGAGGACTATTACGAGCACAACCGGGCCGTAGGCCGGTTGCTCACTGAGAGAGGCTTTCGCTGAAATCCGCTGGCGGACTCGTCGGTCAGGCGTTCAGAGAACGGGACTATGCTGCCGGGCGAGGCGGCCAGTCCGGCCCACAGCTGAAAGCGCCACGCCTCCCGGGGCGGCCGACGCACGATCGGGTCTCCCCTTGGCACCTTCGACTCACTTACGCCGCCCCCCACACGGCTCGACGGCGCTCTTCGGGATTTGACGGGCAGCCTAATCATGAGTGCCGGAGTGGCCACAAAGGGGCACTCAAGCGGATGCATGCCATCCAGGTCGGCCGCCCGGCCATCGGACGTTGCCTCTTCCCACGGGAGAAGGGCGACAGGCGGGGCAGCGGCCGACGCCTCCTCGCCTACGTCACCCGTAGAACTTGAGCCTTGTCACAGACGTCATCCCCGGTGCTCACTACTCTCCTGAACGTGGACATCTTGCTGTTTCCATACCTACCGCTGAAACGTCGGGCTGAACTCGGAGGGTGGGAGCTCGTGCCGACCGGAATGGTTGAACTGTCGGACACCAGCTCAGAGGAAGATTTCGCGAGAGTGGGTCAGCTCGTTGAGCTCTACGAGCCGCCTCGCGGCACTGTTGGAAGGCTCGGGGCCGTTGTTCGGCCGACTATGGGCAAGATCGGCGATGCGGTGGATCGCTCGCTGCTGAAGCCGCTCCGACAATCGGTGCTCGCCGCGGCGCTCGACGTGAACCCGAAGCGCACCATTCCACCCGAGAAACGGGCTAGCGACGGCGACGAGGACGAGGACGTTGCTGACCATGACGGACACGTCGTTTACACATCCGATTCGGCGACGCTCTGGGGGCACACATTGATCGATAGCGGAGTCGTGTCGGTCGAGTATGGGTCGCTGGTGCGAGTCCTTGTGGGCGGGATCAGACTCGGCTCTCGGGAAGGGCGGATAGCGGCACCGGTGGAACTGCACATTCCGTCTCTCGCTGGTGATCTCGATGCGGACTATGGAGATGCGTTGTGCGGCTTGCTCACCGCGGACGATGAGCGGTCACGACTGCTGGCGCGAGCGATCGACTGGCTTGATCTCGCTTGGCGCAACACGACATCCACCTCCGAGGGCATTCGCATTGCTTGCGTTCATTCGGGGCTGGAGGTTCTGCTCGGCCAGCCTGATGACACGCAGAAGCTACGAAAGGCTCTTTCGCGACTGCTTGACGACAAAGACGCGCCGCGGACGCAGCGACGCTGGCTCAGCGGCAAACGCCGAGTCGAGCGACATTCTGAGCTCACGGAACTTGGCTGGTGGATGGCGAACTTCACAGAGCTTCGGGATGCGGAATTACATGGCGACGATGTCACGCCAGAGCAATGGAAGTTCCGCGGGGAGCCACATTTCTGGATTGGTGAGTCTGTGCTCAGACGAGCCATCAAGCAGGTTGCAATCAACGCGGGTCATCCCGGACTGGAGCTCGACCCATTAGGTCGGGCGATCCTCGAGGCGACGCGTGAGCACTTAGCCGCGGCTGACCGGGACAGGGCCGATGGGGCACCGACCGCCGCCACTTAGGTCAGCGGCCACCTGGCCATGGTTCCCATCGTCGACGCATTCGGCGGCTCTCCCCCACTCCGAGATGGATGCGGCCGTCGACCGCTAGACGCGGGCCCTCTCAGGAATGGGCCGTGGACTTCCCATGCTCACGACTGCAGCCAATCCTGGTCGCGTCGAAAGTAGAGAGATCGGAGCAGCTCGCGCGTCTTGCCGATCAGGTCGCCCTTATGGGAAAGGTCCCATAAGGGCGATCATGGGAACTCGCGGCTTATGCCCCTCGGGTGAAGAAAGTCCCCGGAGATAGCGTCATCAGGGGCTGACGAGGGGTTCATAGTCTGGGCGGTCCGGCCGAGATGGGTCTCCGACGATGTTGATCGCGGAGAGGGAGACGGTCGAGATGGCTGATGCGTTGGGGGTTGGGGTGTGCGGTCCGCTGGGGCCGTTCGTGGCCGGGTTCGCCGGGGAGCTCTCGCGGCAGGGGTACATGCCGCAGCCGGTCGGCAGGCAGCTCGGGCTGGCGGCGGCGTTGAGCGGCTGGATGGCGGCTGCGGGGATGGGTCCTTCTGATTTGTCGATGGAGGCCGCCGAGCGGTTCTGTGCGGCGCGCCGGGCGGCTGGGCACACATACCTGCTGTCCGTCAAAGCGCTCGCTCCGCTGTGGAGTATCTGCGCGGGCTGGGTGTCGTGCCGCCGGCGGGCAACCCGGCATCCGTGGGTCCGGTCGAGCGGCTGCTGGCGAGCTTCCGGCGGTATCTCGAGCACGAGCGCGGCCTGGTGCCGGCGGCAGCCCGTGGCTATGTGGACAAGGTCCGGCCGTTCGTGGCGCGCTTTGACGGCCCGGACGGGCTGGAGCTTTCGCGCGTGGACGTCGCTGAAGTGCGAGGGTTCGTCGTGGAGGTGTGTCCGCGGCTGGGGCGCCGCGCGGCGCAGTTGACGGTCGTGGCGTTGCGGGCGCTGCTTCGCTTCTTGCATCTGGAGGGCGTGCTTGAGCGGTCGCTGGCCGGCGCGGTGCCGTCGGTCGCGGGGTGGCGGCTGTCGGTGCTGCCGAAGCGCCTGGAGCCCAGCGAGGTCGACGTGCTGCTGGACTCGTGCGACGGGTCGACGGTGATCGGCCTCAGGGATCTGGCGATCTTGACGGCGCTGGCGCGGCTGGGGCTGCGCGCGGGGGAGGTAGCCGCCCTCTCGTTGGAAGACATTGACTGGCGCGCGGGCGAACTGATCGTGCGCGGCAAGGGCAACCGGTCTGAGCGGCTGCCGTTGCCGCACGACGTCGGGGAGGCGATCGTCGGGTACCTGCGTGACGGGCGACCCGCGACCGCGCAGGACCGTGCGGTGTTCGTGCGCGTCCGCGCACCTCACCATCGCCTAAGCCCTGGCGGGGTCACCTTCGTCGTCAAGGCGGCGGCGCTCAGAGCCGGGCTCGGCCTGGTCCATCCGCACCGGCTGCGGCACACGGCGGCGTCGGAGCTTCTGCGCTGCGGCGCGACGCTCCCGGAGGTCGGCCAGGTGCTGCGTCACCGCCACGCGGCGACGACCGCGATCTATGCCAAGGTCGATCGTGAGACGCTCAGGCAGATCGCGCGTCCGTGGCCGGGAGCGGTCCTGTGACCGCCCTGCGCCGGTCGATGGCTGAGTACCTCGCAGTGCGTCGAGCGCTGGGCTACAAGCTCGAGGGGACCGAGAGACTGCTCGGCCAGTTCCTCGACTACCTCGACGCCTACGGCGCCGACCAGATCACCGTCGAGCACGCCGTGGCGTGGGCGACACGCCCGGCCCGTGGGCAGCACTGGCACGCGATGCGACTCGGCGCGGTCCGCGGGTTCGCGCGCTACCTGCACGAAGTCGACCCGCGAGTCGAGGTGCCCGCGCCGGATCTGCTGCCCGACAAGTCAGGCCGTGCGGTCCCCTACCTCTACACCGACGAGCAGATCGCGGCGTTGATGCAGGCGGCCGGGACGCTGCGCAGCGCGCACAAGACTGCAACGTTTCAAACGCTGTTCGGGGTGCTGGCCGCCACGGGGATGCGGGTCGGGGAAGCGATCGCGCTGGACCCATCGGACCTCGACGCCGACTCCGGGACGCTGACCGTCCGCAACGCGAAGTTCGGGAAGTCCCGAGAGCTGCCGCTGCACCCGACCACGACCAGCGCGCTGACGCGCTACCTGGCTCGCCGGGACCGTCCCACGCCCGTGGGCGAGACCGAGGCGCTGCTCGTCTCGACCGTCGGCACGAGGCTGCGGATGAGTGACGTGCAGACCTGCTTCCGGGCATTGCGGTCGCGCGCGGGGATCCGGACCGGGCCGGTTGCCCACCCTCATAAGCGATGTCGACAAGTGCATTCCCGCGCCGGCGCTGCCTCAAACCAATTTCTCCAGAAACCAGCGTGATGCGGGGATGAGCGGCCTGGCAGCACTCAGGACCGTTCCGGCACGGGGCCTAGCGGCACCGGCGCCGGGCGGGATCCCGAGCCGGGGGTACGGGTGCGCTGACGGCCAGCGGTTGTCCGCTAGCACCTCGGCGGGGGTAAACAGGCCGAGGCTCCGAATCAGCTTGGCTGCCAGCTCCGCCCACCCGGTCCCAGCCCACAGATACGCGGGCGATCGCGGCTGGTCACCAGTGAAGACGGGCCAAGCGTCGCCGTTGGCAGGAGTCCTCGCGGGCGTTGCCCACCGGCGGTCATCGAGATTCGGCCCCCCGGCGCGCCACGGCACGCCCGCCCGCGCCTCCTGAAGGCGGGGCTCTTGCGCCGCAGCGGCCGTTCTGCCCGGGCCGTGTCCCGGCTGGCGGGGCGGCGATCCCGCGCCGGACGTGCTGCAGGCGCCGCCGCGGTGGGGGTGATGGCAGGCCGGTGGTGGGTCGAGGATCACGAAGCGAGCGGTGGCCGCGCGGCTCCTCTGCTCTGCGAGGGTCGCGATCGCGCGCAGCACGTACCGGCCGGCGCTGAGCGCTCGGCCGCGCAGGCGGCCCGTGAACCGCAGCCGGTTGGTGCCCGCGCGGTCGCGGTGCGAGAACGAGCCGACGAACACCAGCTTGCTGCACCGGCCGCGCGGCGCGGCGCAGCGCAGCACCCGGAACGTGGTGTGGCCAGCGAACGAGTCCACGTAGCTGATCGTCGCGCCGGCGTGCGTCCTGGCGGCGACCGCGCGGCCGCGGGCCGCGGGCCGGAAGGCCCGCGGTTTGAGCCTCAACCGGCTCAGGCCGAGGACCTTCACGGCGTAGCGGATCGTCGCCGTCGTGGTCTGTCCGTCGCGGCTCGTCGCGGTGACGGCGTAGGCGTGCGAGCCCGCCGCGCGCGTGTCCAGGCTGCCCCGCGGGCCCGACGCCCCGTTTGAGTCCGTGCACAAGGCGATCCCCGGCCCGCCGGCGCCCTCGGCGCAGGAGAACGTCGCCGTCACCTTCTGCCCGCGCACGAACGTCCCGCCAGCAGCGGGCGATGTGATCGTCGCGACCGGCGCCGCCGCCACCGTGTAGACGATCGACCCTGTCGCCGCCGCCCCGTCCCGGCTGGTCGCCGTGACCGCGTAGGTGTGCGGACCTGGGGTCGAGGTGTCCAAGTGTCCGCTGCCGCCGCCGGCTGTGTCGGTCCCGGTGCTGTCATCACACGAGGACAGTCCGGGGCCTCCCGCGCCATCGGCGCACGCGAAGCTCGTCGCCACGCGCTGGCCGACCGCGAACGTCCGCCCGGTCGACGGCGAGCCGATCAGCGCCGAAGGGCGCCCCACGACCGCGAAAGACTGCTGCCGGCGGGCCGCGGCGTAGTCGGCGTTCCCGGCCTGATCGGCGTCGATCACGCACGTCCCCGCCGAGGTGAACGACACCGTCGTCCCCGCCGCGTCAAGCGAGCACACCCCGGCCCCGCTCGAGGCATCGATACCGAACACGACCGGGTTGCCCGACCCGCCGCCCGTCCCCGCCAGGGTATAGCTCTCGCCGACCACCGCCGGGCTCGGCGGCGTCGACATGAGCGCGATCATCTGCCTGGCCAGCACACGAACCGGCTCGTCGGCGCCGCCGCTCGCCACCGGGTTGTTGTTGTGATCTCCGCCGTAGGTCGCGACCCAGTAGTCGGTCCCGGCCGCCGCCGTCGCGTACCCCTTGCTGGTCGCGGCCCCGCTGCTGAGTGGCTCGGAGTCGGTGAACAACGGCGTGCCCGCATGCTGCGGGTTGTCGTACAGGTCGAACGTGACCGTCCCGCCCGGATTGAAACCGCCCGACAGGGTCGCGTGGTCTGCGACCGATCCGCCCGCCGTCACCGACCCCGGACGCTGCTCAGTGCTGATCGTCGGGGTGGCCGCCGACACGCTCACCGGCTCGTCGCCGGCGCCGCTGCTCACCGGGTTGTTGTGGGTGTCGCCGCCGTAGGTCGCGACCCAGTAGTCGGTCCCGGCCGCCGTCGTCGCGTACGCCTGGCTGGTCGCCCTCCCGCCGCTGAGCGGCTGGGTGTCGGTGAACAACGCCGTGCCCGTTCCGTTCGGGTTGTCGTACAGCCTGAACGTGACCGTCCCGCCCGGACCATCGCCGCCCGACACCGTCGCGTGGTCCGCGACCGGCCCACCGACCGTCACGGATGCCGGATGCTGGACCGTGCTGATCGCCGGCGTGGCCGCGGACACGGTCACCGGCTCATCACCGCTGCCGCTCCTCACCGAGTTGTTGTTGGCGTCGCCGTGGTAGGTCGCGACCCAGTAGTCGGTCCCCGTGGCCGTGGTCGCGTACCCCTGGCTGGTCGCGGCCCCGTTGCTCAGCGTTTCGGTGTCGGTGAACAACGGCGCGCCCGCCCCGTTCGGATTGCCGTACAGGTCAAACGTCACCGTCCCGGCCGGGTTGAAACCGCCCGATACCGTCGCCCGGTCGGCGACCGACGCGCCGACCGTCACCGACCCCGGCTGCTGGACGGTGCCGATCTTCGGGGTGGCCGGCACGACGCTCACCGGCTCGTCGCTGCTGCCGCTGCTCACCGGGTCGTTGTTGGTGTCGCCGTTGTAGGTCGCGACCCAGTAGTCGGTCCCGGGAGCCGCCGTCGCGTACCCCTGGCTGGTCGCGGTCCCGCCGCTGAGCGACTCGGTATCGGTGAACAACGGGGTGCCCGTCCCGCTCCCGTTGTCGTAGAGGTCAAACGTGACCGTCCCGCCCGGGTGATCGCCGCCCGACATCGTCGCCCGGTCGGCGACCGACGCGCCCACCGTCACCGATCCCGGCCGCTGGGCGGTGGCGATTTTCGGCGCGGCCGGGGACACGGTCACCGGCTCGTCACTCGTGCCGCTGCTCACCGCGTTGTTGTTGTTGTCGCCGTTGTAGGTCGCGACCCAGTAGTCGGTCCCCGCGGCCGTCGTCGAGTACCGCTGGCTGGTCGCGGTCCCGCCGCTCAGCGTCTCGATATCAGTGAATAGCGGCGTGCCCGTCCCGTTAGGGTTGTCGTACAGCGTGAACGTGACCGTCCCGGACGGGCGATCCCCGCCCGACATCGTCGCCCGATCCGCGATCGACCCGACGACCGTCACCACGTCCGGCTGCTGGCTGGTGGCGATCGTCGGCGTCGCCGCGGAGACGGTCACCGGCTCGTCGCCGGCGCCGCTCGTGACCGCGCCGTTGTTGTCATCGCCGTGGTAGGTCGCGACCCAGTAGTCGGTCCCCGTGGCCTTGGTCGCGTACCCCGCGCTGGTCGCAGCCCCGTTGCTCAGCGCCTCGGTGTCCGTGAACAACGGCGTGCCGATCCCGTTCGGGTTGTCGTACAGGCGGAACGTGACCGTCCCGGACGGACTATCGCCGCCCGACACCGTCGCCCGATCCGCGACCGACCCGCCGACCGTTGCCGACGCTGGCCGCTGGACGGTGGCGATCGTGGGAGCCGCCAAGACGCGCACCGGCTCGTCGCTGGTGCCGCTGGCAACGTTGTTGTTGTTGCCGTCGCCGTTGTAGGTCGCGACCCAGTACTCGGTTCCGCTGGCGGTTGTCGTGTATTGGCTGCTCGTGGCGGCCCCGTTGTTGAGCGTCTGGATATTGGTGAATAGCGGCGTGCCCGTCCCGTTCGGGTTGTCGTACAAATCGAACGTGACCGTCCCGGTCGGGTGATCGCCGCCCGACACGGTCGCCTGGTCGGCGATCGAGCCGCCGACCGTCACCGACGCCGGCTGCGCGATGGTGCGGATCGTCGGCGTCACCGCCGACACGGTGACCGGCTCGCCGCCGGCGCCGCTCGTGACCGGGCTGTTGATGCTGTCCCCGTTGTAGGTCGCGACCCAGTAGTCGGTCCCGGTAGCCGTCGTCGCGTACCCCTGGCTGGTGGCGGTGCCGTTGGAGAGCGTCTCGGTGTCGCTGAACAACGGCGTACCCGTCCCGTTCGGGTTGTCGTACAAATCGAACGTGACCGTCCCGGTCGGGTGATCGCCGCCCGACACGGTCGCCTGGTCGGCGATCGAGCCGCCGACCGCGACCGATGCCGGCTGCTGGACGGTGCCGATCGTCGGCACGGCGGTGTAGATTTTCACCGTCTGGGAGAGCTGCGCGACCGGTGAGCCGTTGCAGCTCGCGGTCTGGCCGGTAAACACGTACGTCGTCGAGCAGCCTGCGTTGTCGGTCACCGTGAGCGTGACCGTGTAGGTACCCGACGTCGCGTAGGTGTGCGTGGTCGTCGCGCTCGGGGTGGTCTGACTGCTGCCATCGCCGAAATCCCAGTGATAAGAGGCGATCGTCCCGTCCGGATCGCTCGACGCCGAAGCGTCAAAGCGCGACGCCCCCTGGGCCGCCGCCGCCGTCACCGAGAACCGCGCCACCGGCGGCTGATCCGGCGTGATCGCGATCGCGGCCGGGCTGGGGCCGACGATGATCGCGGGGCCTGCCGTCTTGGTCGCGAGGTCGATCGGGGTCACCGAGCCGTTGGGGTTCGTGCTCGAGACGGCGCCCTCGTTGGTGACGTAGGCGGTCTTGCCGTCCGGCGTGATCGCGATCGCGGACGGCTCGCTGCCGACCGGGATCGCCGTCCCCGGCGTGTTGGTCGCAGTGTCGATCGGACTAACCGAGTTCGATCCCTCGTTGGTGACGTAAGCGGTCTTGCCGTCCGGGGTGATCGCGATCGCGCACGGGCAGGCACCGACCCCGAACCAGTTCAAGTAGCCCAGGAAGGGCTGGGCGATGTCGACTGGCACCACCGCGTTATGGGCGGTATTCGGCCCGCCGGCGTTGGTCGCACTACCACAAACCCGGTGCTGAATGCTTGCCCCTATGGCGCAGGTCGTGGCGTAGAAGGTCTTGCCGTTCGGGGTAATCGCGATCGCCTCCGGGAGGAATGGAAACAGAGCATCCCCGGACGTCCAGAGCTCGTTGTTGTAACTCGAGTCCGTAAAGGGGAAAAACGACCAGACAGCTCCGGCGGACTGGCCCCCCCCGCTACCGAAGCCGCTGGCGGGCGTGAACACCGATGTGCTGTCGGCGATTAAGCCGGCGGTCGGGTTCGAGAGCCCGAAGAGGTTGTGTAAAACAGTGTTCGACGTGATCGCGATCCCGTCTGGGGTAAAACCTGGATAGAAATCTAACCGGGCGCCGGCCGTGAAGATGTGTGGGTACGCCCTGTTAGTGGCGGTGTCGATCGGGGTTACGTCGCCGTGCGGGCCGCCGGCGGCGGCCTCGCCTTGGTCGGTGACGTAGGCGGTGGTGCCGTCGGGCGTGATCGCGACCCCGACCGGCTTGTCGCCGACGTCGATCGGCGGGCCGGTGGTGTTGCTGGCGGTGTGGATCGGGGTCACCGAGTTCGCGCCGTAGTTGATGACGTAGGCGGTCGCGAGGTCCGGGGTGATCGCGATCCCGCCGGGGTTGTTGGCGACTGTGATCGCCGGCCCAGCCGTATTGGTCGCCGTGTCGATCGGGGTCACCGAGTTCGAGCCCTCGTTGGTGACGTAGGCGGTCTTGCCGTCCGGGGTGATCGCTACCGCGGCCGGGAGGCTGCCGACCCGGATCGCCGCGCCAGCCTTGTTGGTCGTGGTGTCGATCGGCGTCACCGAATTCGAGCCGTCGTTGACGACGTAGGCGGTCTTGCCGTCCGGGGTGATCGCGATCCCGCCCGGGGCGTTGCCGACCGGGATCGCCGGCCCCGCCGCGTTCGTCGCGATGTCGATCGGGGTCACCGAGTTCGAGCCGGAGTTGGTGACGTAGGCGGTCTTGCCGTCCGGGGTGATCGCGATCGCGGTCGGGAGGTCGCCGACCGTGATCGCCGGGCCCGCCAAGTTGAACGTGGTGTCGATCGGGACCACCGCGTTCGAGCCCTCGCTGACGACGTAGGCGGTCTTGCCGTCCGGGGTGATCGCGATCGCGGTCGGGTCGTTGAAGGCGGGCCGGTTGTTGAAGAACCTGATCGCCGCGCCCGCGGTGTTGGTCGCGGTATCGATCGGGATCACCGAGTTCGAGCCGAAGTTGGTCACGTAGGCGGTCGTGCTGTCCGGGGTGATCGCGATCGCGACCGGGTTGTCGCCGACCGTGATCGCCGGGCCTGCCGCGTTGGTCGCGGTATCGATCGGGGTCACGGAGTTCGAGCCGGAGTTGGCGACGTAGGCGGTCTTGGCGTCCGGGGTGATCGCGATCGCGGCCGGGTTGTTGCCGACGGTGATCGCCGCGCCCGCCGTGTTGGTCGCGGTATCGATGGGGGTCACCATGTTCGAGCCGAAGTTGGTCACGTAGGCGGTGTCCGCGGTGGCCGCGCGCGCCGGCCCGGACCACACCCCCAGCCCAGCCGCGACGAGCACCCCGACGACACAACGCCAGGCGCTCGCCCAGCGACCGCGCGCACCAACAGGCGTACACCGAAGCCCAGGATCGCTGTTCAACACCCTCGCCATCAAGCCAAACCGCCGAGCCGGGGGTAGGGGTGCGCTGACGGCCAGGGGTTCTCCGCGAGTATCTCGGCCGGGGTGAACAGGCCGCTCTGGATCAGGTTGGCTAGCGGCCCGGCCCACCCGGTCTCACCCCACCGGAGGCGCCGCCCTTGCGCCGCGGCGGCCGTTTTGCCCGAGGTGTGCGCCGGGTGCCGGGACGGCGATCCCACGCCGGACGGGGTGCAGGCGCCGCTGCGATGGGGGTGATGGCAGGCCGGGGGTGGGTCGAGGATCGCGAAGCGAGCGGTCGCCGCGCGGCTCCTCTGCCCCGCGAGGGTCGCGATCGCCCGCAGCACGTACCGGCCGGCGCTGAGCGCCCGGCCGCGCAGGCGGCCGGTGAACCGCAGCCGGTTGGTGCCCGCACGGTCGCGGTGCGAGAACGAGCCGGCGAAGGCGACCCTACGGCAGCCCCCGTGCGCTCCCGCGCACCGCATCACCCGAAGCGTCGTTTGCCCAGCGAACGAGTCCACGTAGCTGATCGTCGTGCCAGTGTTCCGCCTGGCGGCGATAGCCCGGCCGTGGGCCGCGGCCAGAAAGGCCCGCGGTTTGAGCTTTAGCCGGGTCAGGCCGAGGATCGTGACGTTGTAGGTGATCGTCGCGGTCGTGGTCTGCCCGTCGCTCGAGGTCGCCGTCACCGTGTACGCGTGCGCGCCGGCGCGCACGGTGTCAAGGGCCCCGCGCGGGCCGGACGCGCCGTTTGAGTCCGCGCACGACGCGATTCCCGGCCCGCCGGCGCCATCGGCGCAGGAGAACGTCGTCGTCACGTTCTGCCCGCGCACGAACGTTCCGCCGGCCGGCGATGCGATCGTCGCGGACGGCGCCGCCGCCACCGCGTAGCCGATCGACCCCGTCGCCGCCGCGCCGTCCCGGCTAGTCGCGGTCACCGCGTAGGTGTGCGCACCCGGGGTCGAGGTGTCCAAGTGTCCGGTGCCGCCGCTGGACGTGTCGGTGCCGGTGCTGTCGTCACACGAGGACACCCCGGGGCCGCCCGCGCCCTCGGCGCACGCGAAGCTCGTCGCCACGCGCTGGCCGAGCGCGAACGTCCGCCCGGCCGCCGGCGAGCCGATGACCGCCGACGGGCGCTCCACGACCGCGAACGACTGCTGGCGGCGGGGGGCCGGCGCATCGTCGGCGTCCCCGGCCTGGTCGGCGTCGATCACGCACGTCCCCGCCGCGGTGAACGAGACCGTCGTCCCCGCCGGGTCAAGCGAGCACACCCCAGCCCGGCTCGAGGCATCGACGCCGAACACCACCGGGTTGCCCGACCCGCCGCCCGTCGCCCGCGGCGTGTAGCTCTCGCCGACCACCGCCGGGCTCGGCGGCGTCGACACAAACGCGATCGCCTGCGGTGCCAGGACACGAACCGGCTCGTCGGCGCCGCCGCTCGCCACCGGATTGTTGTTGTCGTCGCCGCCGTAGGTCGCGACCCAATACTCGACCCCGGCCGTCGTGGTCGAGTACCCCTTGCTCGTCGCGGTCCCGTCGCTCAACGGCTCGGTGTCGGTGAACAGGGGCCTGCCCGCCTGGTTCGGATTGTCGTACAGGTCGAACGTGACCGTCCCGCCCGGATTGATACCGTCCGACACCGTCGCCCGGTCTGCGACCGAGGAGCCGACCGTCGCCGACGCCGGGCGCTGGACGGTGCTGATCGTCGGCGTCGCCGCCGAGACGCTCACCGGCTCGTCGCCGGTGCCGCTGCTCACCGGGTTGTTGTTGTTGTCGCCGCCGTAGGTCGCAACCCAGTAGTCGGCCTCGGCCACCGCCGTGGTGTACGCCTTGCTGGTCGCGCTCCCGTTGTTGAGCGTCTCGGTGTCGGTGAACAATGGCCTGTCCGTGCCGTTGGGGTTGTCGTACAGGCTGAACGTGACTGTCCCGCCCGGACTATCGCCGCCCGACACCGTCGCGTGGTCGGTGACCGAGGCGCCGACCGTCACCGACGCCGGGCGCTGGACCGTGCTGATCGTCGGCGTGGCCGCGGACACGGTCACCGGCTCGTCGCCGCTGCCGCTCCTCACCGAGTTGTTGCTGGCGTCGCCGTGGTAGGTCGCTACCCAGTAGTCGGTCCCCGTGGCCTTGGTCGCGTACCCCTGGCTGGTCGCGGTCCCGTCCGTGAGCGTCTCGGTGTCGATGAACAACGGCGCGCCCGCCCCGTTCGGATTGCCGTACAGGTCAAACGTCACCGTCCCGGTCGGATTGAAACCGCCCGAGACCGTCGCCCGGTCCGCGACCGAGGCGCCGACCGTCACCGACGCCGGCCGCTGGACGGTGCTAATCGTCGGCGTGGCCGGCACGACGCTCACCGACTCGTCGCTGCTGCCGCTGCTCACGGGGTTGTTGTTGGAGTCGCCGTTGTAGGTCGCGACCCAGCAGTCGGTCCCGGGAGCCGTCGTCGCGTACCCCTGGCTCGTCGCGGTCCCGTCGGTGAGCGTCTCGGTGTCGGTGAACAACGCCTTGCCGGTACCGTTCGGGTTGTCGTACAGGCCGAACGTGACAGTCCCGGTGGGGTTGAAACCGCCCGACACCGTCGCCCGGTCCGCGATCGACGCGCCGACCGCTACCGATTTGGGCTGTTGAACGGTGGCGATTTTCGGCGCGGCCCGGGACACGGTCACCGGCTCGTCGCGAGTACCGCTGCTCACCGGGTTGTTGCTGGCGTCGCCGTTGTAGGTCGCGACCCAGTAGTCGGTCCCGGCGGCTGTTGTCGCGTACGCCTGGCTGGTGGCGGCCCCGTCGCTGAGCGTCTCGGTGTCGGTGAACAGCGGCGTGCCCGTCCCGTTCGGGGTGTCGTACAGCCTGAAGGTGACCGTCCCGGACGGGCTATCCCCGCCCGACACGGTCGCGCGGTCCGCGACCGACCCACCGACCGTCACCGACGCCGGCCGCGCGACGGTGCTAATCGTCGGCGTGGCCGCCAAGACGCTCACCGGCTCGTCGCTGGCGCCGCTCGTGACCGGGTAATTGTTGGCGTCGCCGTTGTAGGTCGCGACCCAGTAGTAGGTCCCGGCAACGGGCGGGCCGTACTGTCCGCTGGTCGCGGTTCCGTCACTGAGCGCCGCGTCGACGTTCATGTACCTCAACGCGCCCGAGCTGTCGTACAGGCGGAACGTGACCGTCCCGGTCGGACTGTAGCGGCCCGACACCGTCGCCCGGTCCGCGAGCAACCCGCCGACCGTCACCGACGCCGGCTGCTGGACGGTGCCGATCGTCGGCAGCGCGAAGATTCTCACCGTGTGGGAGGACTGCGCGACCGGTGAGCCGCCGCAGCTCGCAGTCTGGCCGGTAAACACAGGCGTGGTCGAGCAGCCTAGATTGTCAGTCACTCTCAGCGTGACCGTGTAGGTACCCGGCGCGGCGTAGGCGTGCGTGGTCGTCGCGCCCGCGGCGGTCTGGCTACCGCCATCGCCGAAATCCCAGTGATAGGAGGCGATCGTCCCGTCCGGATCGGTCGACGCCGAGGCGTCATAGCTCGACGCCTGGCCCGTCGCCGCCGCCGTCACCGAGAACCGCGCCACCGGCGGCTGATGCGGGGTGATCGCGATCCCGTCCGGTTCACGGCCGACTGCGACCACCGGCCCCGGCGTGTTGGTCGCGGTGTTGATCGGGGTCACCGAGTTCGAGCCGTAGTTGGTCACATAGGCGGTCTTGCCGTCCGGCGTGATCGCGATCGCGTCCGGCTCGCTGCCGACCGGAATCGCCGTGCCGGCAGTGTTGGTCGCGGTGTCGATCGGGGTGACCGAGTTCGAGCCGAAGTCGGCGACGTAGGCGGTCTTGCCGTCCGGTGTGATCGCGATCCCGTCCGGCTGTGTGCCGCCCGGGATCGCCGAGCCGACCGTGTTGGTCGCGGTGTCGATCCGGGTCACCGAGTTCGAAGTGAAGTTGGTCACGTAGGCAGTCGTGCCGTCCGGGGTGATCGCGATCGCGTCCGGCACCGCGCCGACCGGAATCGCCGGCCCCGGCGTGCTGGTCGCCGTGTCAATCGGGGTCACCGACCACGAGCGCGAGTCGACGACGTAGGCTGTCTTGCCGTCGGGGGTGACCGCGATCGCGACCGGGCTGGGGCCGACGGTGATCGCGGGGCCTTGCGTCTTGGTCGCGAGTTCGATCGGAATCACCGAGCCGTTGAGGCTCGGGCCAACGAGGGGGCCCAGACTGGCGACGTAGGCGGTCCTCCCGTCCGGTGTAATCGCGATCGCGGACGGCGTACTGGCGCCGTTGCCGAATGGGATCGCCGGGCCCGCCGTGTTGGTCGCGGTGGCGATCGGGGTTATCTCGTCCACGGGTCCTATCACGGGGTTGAAGCCGTAGGCGGCCTTGTCGACGACGTAGGCCGTGGTGCCGTCCGGGGTGATCGCGACCGGAGTGTTGCCACCGTCGGGAGGGGGGGAGAGTGGGATGCCAGGGAGAGGCGCAGGGGTCGGGATCGTCAGCCCGGCGGTGTTGCTGGCGGTGTGAATCGGGGTCACCCAGGCTGAGAGCAGGTTCGCGACGAAGGCGGTTTCGAGGTCCGGGGTGATCGCGACCCCGGCCGGGCTGCTCCCGACCGTGATCGCGGGCCCCGCCGTGTTGGTCGCGGTGTCGATCGGGGTCACCGACCCCGATCGCTTGGCGACGTAGGCGGTCTTGCCGTCCGGGGTGATCGCGACCCCGTCCGGAGCGCTTCCGGCGCTCCCGACCGGGATCGCCGGTCCCGCCGTGTTGGTCGCGGTGGCGATCGGGGTCACCGACCCCGAGCCGAGGTCGGCGGCGTAGGCGGTCTTGCCGTCGGGGGTGATCGCGACCCCGCGTGGGTTCGCGCCGACGCTGATCGCCCGGCCCGTCGTGTTGGTCGCGGTGGCGATCGGGGTCACCGAGTTCGAGCCGAAGTTGGTCACGTAGGCGGTGCGGCCGTCCGGGCTGATCGCGACCCCGAACGGCTGACCGCCGACCCTGATCGCCGGCCCCGCCGTGTTGGTCGCGGTGTGGATCGGGGTCACCGAGTTCGAGCCACTATTGGTCACGTAGGCGGTCTTGCCGTCCGGGGTGATCGCGATCCCGACCGGGGTGCTGCCGACCGCGATCGCCGGCCCCGCCGTGTTGGTCGCCGTGTCGATCGGGGTCACTGAGTTCGAGCCCTCGTTGACGACGTAGGCGGTCTTGCCGTCCGGGGTGA
>JBPYDT010000011.1:0-7890 GCA_051986275.1 Acidimicrobiia bacterium
CCGACCGCCGCGTACCCGACGTGCAGCGCACCGGCGGCATCGACGTAGCCGGTGAGCGACGCCACGTGCCCGTCGGCCTCCGTGAGCTGGTAGCCCGTCGGGACGGCCACGACGCGGCCGGTGGCCGTGTCGGGCGCGCAGTCGGTCAGCACGTGCACGTAGCCCGGCGTGAGCGGGAGGAAGCCGCACTCTCGGATCGAGAACCGCGCTGTGCCGTCGCGGTGGAACTGCAGTGTGCCGAAGCGCCCGTGCCACGTGCCGTGCGCCGCGGCCTGGAGGGCGGCGAGCGGCATCGCGGGCGTGGCGCCCGCCGGGAGCGCCGCGCCGGCCAGCACGAGGGCCGTGCCCAGGACGAGCACGAGCGCGCGGCGTACCCGACCCGATCGCACCCGCGGCCTCGCGTGCTCAGGCGGGGGTGAGGGCGGGCTGCACCGCGACGGGCGCGGGCGCCGCGGCCGGCTCACGGTCGGTGAGGTGCAGGTAGAAGTGCAGCACCGCGGCGAAGACGGCGGTCGCCCCGGCGATGTGGAACCCGACGAGCAGGGCGGGGATCCCGTTGAAGTACTGGATGTAGCCGATCGCGGCCTGCGCGCAGGCGATTACGAGCACGAGGCCGAGGCGGCGCTGGTCCTCGAGCGGCGCGCGGGTGCGCCGCAGCAGCCCGAACGTCAGGAGCACGAGGCCGAGGAACACCACGACGGTCGTGCCGTGCACCTCGGCGACCTGTGGGATGAGGAACGAGAAGCGCTTGACGTGGGCGTCGCCGCCGTGCGGGCCGCTCGCCGTCACGACGGTCCCGGCGACGGCGACGATGCTGATCGCCACGAGCATCGCGAACCCGGCCTGCTGGACGACCGGTGCGACGCGGAGGTGCGCCGGCCCGTGGGGCTGGCCCGCTCGGCGGTGCAGGACGATCGCGTTGCCGAGCAGCACGAGCGAGAGCAGGAAGTGGGCCATCACGAACTGGGGCTGGAGCTTGTAGATGACGACGAGCCCGCCGAGGATGGCTTGGGCCACGAATCCGGCGACGATGCCGAGCGACAGCCAGATCAGGTCGCGCCGGCGCGGGATGCGCAGGAACGCGCCGATCACGGCGAGCCCGACGGCGATGGACACGAGCGTCGTGAACACGCGGTTGAGGAACTCGACCATGGCGTTGATGTCGGACGCGCTCCGCGGCGTGAGGTGGCCCGGGTCGCAGTTCGGCCAGTCGGGGCATCCGAGCCCCGAGCCGGTGAGGCGCACGGCCCCGCCCGTCACGATGATGACGGCGAGGAGCAGCGCGGCGGCGAAGGTGATCCGTCGGTACGCCGCAGGCGAGAGACGCGGCACGCGTCGCAGCACGTTCATGGCGGCATGGGGATCGTAGGTCTCGACGGGTGCGGTCCCGCGATCGGCCCCGCCGGTCGACCGGGTCGCGCCCACCCGTTAGCGTGCGGGCGCGATGGCGACGCCGGCGACGTACGACGAGTTCGGGCTGTTCCGGGAGAACGCGGACGAGTTCGGCATCGCCTGGCACGGGCCGCCGAAGGTCCGGCGGGAGTCGGTCGTCGTGACGCCCGAGGGCCGGCGACTGAGCGCGCTCGTGTGGGGTGACGGGCCGCCTGACCTCGTCCTCCTGCACGGCGGCGCGCAGAACGCGCACACGTGGGACACGGTGGCGCTCGCCTTGGACCGGCCGCTCGTCGCCCTCGACCTGCCGGGGCACGGCCACTCGGACCACCGCGAGGAGGGCCCGTTCGGCCCGCGCCTCAACGCGAAGGACGTGGCCGCGGCCCTGCGGGAGCTCGCGCCCGGCTCGCCGCTTGTCGTGGGCATGTCGCTGGGCGGTCTGACCGGCATCGCGTTGACCAGCGAAGCGCCCGAGCTGGTGCGGAAGCTCGCGCTCGTGGACGTCACGCCCGGCGTGGACCGGGACAAGGCCGCGCCGATCGCCCAGTTCATCGCCGGGCCGGAGAGCTTCGAGAGCTTCGACGAGATCCTGGCGCGCACGATCCAGTACAACCCGACGCGCACCGAGTCGTCGCTGCGCCGTGGCGTGCTGCACAACGCCGTCCCGCGCGACGACGGGCGCTGGGTCTGGCGGTACCAGCGGCCCCGGCTCGTTGAGCAGGACAACCTCGAGATCCCCGCGGATTTCGCCACGCTGTGGGACGACGTCTCCGCCATCACCGTGCCGCTCATGCTCGTGCGGGGCGGGGCCACCGGCACCGTCGTCGACGACGGCGACGTGGAGGAGCTGCGGCGGCGCCAGCCGAACGTCCGGGTCGAGCTCGTCGAGGGCGCCGGGCACAGCATCCAGGGCGACCGCCCGATCGAGCTGGCGCACCTCCTCGACGACTTCCTCTCGTCTTGAGCGCCGCGCCGACCGGCGGCTCCGGCCCGCGCGCCGAGGCCCAGGCCAGGCTCGACGAGCTCGCACCGAACACCTACGCGGCGCGGGTCCTCGAGCCGTCGCCACCCGCCGCGACCGAGCCGCCGTGGTTCGCCGACGACCCGGTCACCGCGCCCGCGCCCGCCGGGCGACGGATCGTGTCGCCCGTGCACGGCGCGGACCTGACCTGGGACGAGCTGGCGCGCGATGACCCCGCGTTCGCCGCGTGGTGTGCCGAGCGATGGCTCGGCGCCTGGCCCGCGCTCGCGCCCATCGCCGATGACGGCGCGTGGACCACGGGCCGCGGGGCGTGGCACGCCGTCGCCGAGCACGTCCTCGCTCCAGCGCGCCACCAGTGCAACGGCAAGATCGGGCTGCGCTTCACCCGCGGCGGTGTCGGCACGCCGTTCACGAGGACGCCGCGCGGGGAGCTCCAGGTCCGCCTCGACGGCACCGAGCTCGTCGTGACGGCCGACGAGGACACGAGGGCGCCGATCACGACGTTGCGCGCCGCGCATGAGGTGGTCGGGCTCCCGCTCGAGGCGCGCACGGGCCTCTACGAGGAAACGACCCCCGACGATCCCGACGCGCCGCTCATGATCACGCCGGGCACCGCGGCCGGGCTCGCGGCTTGGTACGGGTTCGCCACGTCGGTGCTCGAGGAGCTGCGCGCCAGCGCCCCCGAGGGGCCGGCCACCCGCGTGCAGGTCTGGCCGGAGCACTTCGACGTGTCGCTCGACCTGGGGGACGTGGCCATGGGCCAGCGCGGCACCTTCGGCGCGTCACCCGGCGACGCGGCGCACGTGCGCCCGTACCTCTACGTCACGCACTGGGCCGACGTCGCGCCGGACCAATACTGGAACGAGACGGCGTTCGAGGGGGCGAGCCTGAGCTACGACCAGCTCGTCGGACCCCACGGGCGAGACGACGCGCTGCGCTTCTTCCAGCGCGGGGTCGCGGTGCTCGCTCGCTGAGGTCAGGCGGGGTGCAGCGTCGTTGTCGACTCGGCGTGGTCGGCGATCCCGTCCCAGCCGTAGCGCATCGGCACCAGGCCGCCGGCGGCCCACCGGTGCTGCTGGTCGGCGAAGTGGAGGCTCGCCGCGTCGCCCGAGGCGCCGAGCGGCACGATCCACGCTGACCGGTCCCAGTCGTCGAGGTCGAACACGTACCGCGCGACGGACGCGGTCGTCACCCCGAAGCCGTAGCCGGCGGGGTGGGCCGCGGCCCACACGGTGTCCCACTCCCCGCCCATCTCGACGGTCGGCGGGTTGAGCTGCTCGGCCCAGGCCGGCTCGGCCATCGCGAGCGGGTGCGCGGGACGGCACTGGTGCAACGCGCCCCACCGCCACGTGTCGACGTCGGCGCCGAGCTCGTCGCGCAGCAGCGTCACCGCGTCGGTGAGCGCCGCCGCCAGGACGTCCGACCACGTGCTGCCCGCGGGGAGGAGCGTGCGGTCGTCGGCGGCGAGCAGCCCCGGGAGGCGGGGCCAGAGGCGCAGCTCGAGCGGCACGAAGGTGCCGAGCGGCTCGCCGGGAAACGGCATCCGAAGGGGCTCTACCCGCGGCTCGCGCGCGATGCGTCGTCCGACCCGGTCGCGGCTGACGAGGTAGACGGTCGCGCCGACCGACTCGGCGTCCATGACCCGGTCCCAGCGGCGCAGGTGGTCGAGCGCGGCGCGCTCGTCGTCGTCGGCGCCGGCCAAGCGGGTGAGGGCGTCGACCCAGGGGTCGGCGGCGAGGCAGCGCCGGTCCTGATGGATCGCGACCATGTCGTCGACGGTCGCGTCCTTGAGGCTCGTGAGGCGCGTCTGGATGCGCGTCGCCCGGTCGGGTCGGCTGTAGTCGAGCCCGAGGTAGTGGGGGTAGTCGGGGCCGACGATCTCCTGGTTCGCGGTGACCAGCCACCCGGTCGCGGGGTCGCGCTCGCTCGGCATCTCGTCGTAGGGGATGACGCCGGTCCAGTCGTGCGCGTCGGTCCAGCCGGGGACGGGGCCCCAGGCGTTGGCGCGGGTCCGGACGGGGATCAGGCCCGCGGTGCGGTAGCGGAGGTGCCCGTCGACGTCGGCGGACACGACGTTGTTGACCGGGTCGACCCAGGCGGCGAGCGCGGCGTCGAGCTCGTCGACGGACTTGGCGCGCAGCATCGGGAGGACGGCGGACAGCCCGCTGCTCGGCTGGGCGAGCGCGGTCGAGCGCAGCGACACGGCGACGTCGTGCTGGGGGTCGCCAAACAGCACGGGGCCGTGCGCCGTCTCGGCGCACGCGACGGTGACCGGGTCGCCGTCCCGGACCGTGATGACCTCCTCGCGGGTCGGCGTGGCCGCGTCGAGGCGCTCGACGTACAGGTCCTGGTAGTCGGCGTTGGCGTTCGTGACGCACCACGCGACGTGGGCGCTGTGACCGAAGTGCGCGAACCCGGGCACGCCGACGAACGCCAGGCCGATGGCGTCGAACTCAGGGCAGGCGAGGTGGCACTGGTAGTAGACGTTCGGGACCTCGACGAGGCGGTGCGGGTCGCCCGCGACGAGCGGCCGGCCCGACCGGGTGCGAGTGCCGGCGAGCGCCCACGAGTTCGACCCGCCGGCCACGTCGGCCGCGGCGGCCATCGCGGCGAGCACCGCCTCGAGGTCGTGGCCGTCGAGGGACGCGGGCGGTCCGGTGGCGCCCGGCGGGACGATGAGCGGCACCGCCTCGGCGACGCCGCGCTCCAGGCGCGTCATCGTCTCCGCGCCGAGGAGCGCGGTCGCGCGGCCGCGCCACAGCTTCTGCTGCCAGCTGGCGAAGCCGACGTGCCGGACGAGGAAGACGGCGCAGCAGTCCCACGGCGACCACGGCTCGGGGGTGATGCCGGCGAGGGCCAGGTCGGTGGGCGGTGGCGCGTCCAAGGACAGGTACGCGTTCACCCCCTCGGCGTAGGCGTCGAGCACGCCGCGGCTGGCCGCGTCCAGCGCCTCGTACTCGCGGCGGGCGGCGCCGGTGAGGTCGGCCCGCCGGGCGAAGGTGTCGAAGCCGACGACGAGCGGGCCGGCGACCTCGGCCCAGCGGCCGGCGGCGCGGCGCCGGTCGTACTCGAGCTGGCCGAGCCGATCCTCGGCCTGCACGAAGCCCTGCGCGAAGAACGCGTCGTGGGTGGTCGTCGCCTGGGCGTGCGGGATCCCCCACTCATCGCGGCGGATCACGACGGCGCCGTCGGGTCCCGCGACCGTGTGCTCGGCGTCGACCATCAGGGCACGGTACGCGACGGCCCCGCGCCCGGCGGGGTGAAACCGCGACTAGGCCGCGACGGCGGCGAGGACGTCGTCGAGCGAGGCGTGGTCCGCCGAGTGCTCGTCGATGTGCTCGTACCGGAGCTGGTTGCCCGGCCCGATCACGAACGTCGCGCCGAGCTGGGTGACGCGCCGGCCGGACTTGTGGATCCGGTGCCCGGCGGCGCGCGCCCGGCGCGTCCCGGGCCATGAGCGACGGTCGGTGAGCAGGCGGAGCATCCCGACGCGCCGGACGGCCGCGGCGTGGGCCGCCGCGGCGGCGTCGTCGACGAGGACAGGGAACGGGACGTGCTCGTCGCGGACGAACGCCGCCGCGTATCCCTGGTTGCCGGTCCCGATGGCGACCACCTCGGCGCCCTTCGCTTGGAGCTCGTGGTACTCGTCGCGCAACTGCGCGGCGTGCTCACGGCAGAGCAGTCAGCCGAAGTGGCGCAGGAAGACCAGGATCACGGGCCGGTCGGCCCAGTAGTCCCCGAGGCGGTGGGGCGTGCCGTCGGCGTCGGGCAGGGTCACGTCCGCGAGGGCGGCGAGGTCCATGCGTCCGACGGTACCGCGAGGCCCGGCAGCGTGGGAGACTGGGGACATGACGACCACGGATGCGCCGACGACCTTCACCCGGATGGACGAGTCGACCGCCGAGCAGTGGGCGGTCATCGGCAAGGAGACGTTCGAGGCCCAGGACCGGTCCGCCGAGGCGGTGCTCGGCCTGCTGCGCTCGCTCAGCGACATGACCGTTGGATTCGCCGTCGACCAGCTCACGCACTCGCTGCAGACCGCGACGCGTGCCGAGCGCGCCGGCGCGGACGACGAGCTCGTCGTCGCGTCGCTGTGCCACGACATGGGCAAGGCGGTGAGCGTCCCCAACCACCCGGTCATCGCCGCCGAGATGCTGAAGCCCTATGTGCGCGACGACGTGTACCACGTCATCCGCGCCCACCAGGACTTCCAGGGGCGGCACTACTACCACCACTTCGGGGGAGACCCGAACGCCCGCGACCAGTACCGAGACGAGCCGTGGTTCGACCTCGCGGCGACGTTCGCCGACGACTGGGACCAGCAGGCGTTCGACCCGGCGTACGACACGCTGCCCCTCGAGCACTTCGAGTCTCGCCTGCGGGAGCGCTTCGCGCACGCGCGCTTCGTCGTCTAGTCACAGCACCCCGAGCCGCGCCGCCCGCTCGGCGGCCTTGGTCCGCACCTCGGCCTCGTCGTCGACGCGTCCGCGGCGCATGAGGACCCGGCCGGCGACGACCGTCGCGTCGACGACGTGCCCTGCCGCGGCGTACACCAGGTTGGCCGTGAGGTGGCCGGGGCCCAGCTCGGGGGCGTCGGACCGCACGAGCAGGAAGTCGGCGGGCACGCCGGGCACGAGCTCGGGCACGCCGCCGAGGAACGGGGCGTGCGCGCCCGTGGCGATCGCCCACGCCTCGTCGGCCGGCAGGACGCGCGGGTCGTTCGCCGCGTGCTTCTGCAGCAGTGACAGCACCTTCATGTCCTGGAACAGGTCGAGGCCGTTGTTCGAGCTCGCGCCGTCCGTGCCGAGCCCGACGGGGATCCCCGCGGCGCGCACCGCGCCGTAGGGGAAGACCCGCCCGACGGCGAGCTTGAGGTTCGACACCGGGTCCGTCACCAGGGTGGCGCCGCCCGCGGCGACCGCCTCGAGCTCGGCGTCCTCCATCCACACGCCGTGCGCGAGAACCGCGCGGGGCGTGAGCAGCCCGAGCCCCGCGAGGTACGGGCCGGGGCGCAGCCCGGTGCGGTCGAGGCACCCGGTGACCTCGTCCTCGATCTCCAAGTAATGGAGGTGCACGGGGACGTCGCGGGTCGCGGACTGCTCGGCGACCCACGCGAGGGACTCGGTGCTCACCGTGTAGATGCCGTGCGGCGCGAGGCACGGCCGGACCCGTGGGTCCACGTCGGCGAGCTCGTCGAGGGAGCGCAGCGCGTCGTCGCGCAGCGCCTTGCCCCGGGACGGGTCGAGCCCGTCGATGAGCGGCAGCCCGACGTGGGCGCGCAGCCCGGCGTCGGTGACGGCGCGGGCGACCGCGGCGGGCTGCCAGTACATGTCCCAGAACGCGACGGTCCCGGTGCGGATCATCTCGAGGCACGCGAGCCGGGTGCCCCAGTAGACGTCGTCGGCGTCCAGTCGCGCCTCGGCCGGCCAGATGTAGTGCTCCAGCCAGTCCATCAGCGCGCGGTCGCCGGCGAACCCGCGGAACAGCGTCATCGCGGCGTGGGTGTGCCCGTTCAC
>JBPYDT010000012.1:0-4495 GCA_051986275.1 Acidimicrobiia bacterium
TAGATGACGTTCTGCACCGGGGTGGCCTCCCGGCCGCCCCACGACTTCGGCCAGTTGATCGCGGCCCACCGGCCTTCGTTCAGGCGCCGCTGCCAGTCCTTGCGGCGCTCCTGGGTGCGCGCGACGCCGCCGGCGAGTCGCCCCCCGCCCGGGTCCTCGTCACCGCCCCAGTCGGAGAGGAACTTCGGGAGGTTGATGTCGAGCCAGCCGCGCAGCTCGTCGCGGAACGCCTCGTCCTCGGGGGTGTGCGAGAAGTCCACTAGGCCTTCACGTTCATGCTTGGTTCCACGAGTTGAGGTTGTGCTCGATGGCGGCGAGCGCCAGGCCGAGCGTCTGCTGGGCGGTGTGCGCGCTGCTCAGCTTGTAGGAGAACGCGACGGCCTGTCGGAACTGGGTCGCGGCCGTGATCGCCTGCTTGGCCGCGGTCACCTGGGCGTCGGCCAACTGGCGCTGCGCGCCGGAGGACTGGCTGGCGATCGTCTCGAACTGGTTCAGGTAGACCTGCATCGCCCCGATGCTCTTCACCGCCTGGTGGTCGAAGTTGTGCAGCTCGAGGAACCGCTGCACCTGCTTGGCGTCCTCCATCACGCTCCGGCCCGAGGTGATGAAGTTCTGGGAGGTCGCGACGAACCCGGTCGGGTTGGTCGCGCCGGAGCTGCTCTTCCGGCCGAGCAAGAAGTAGGCCCCGACGCCCAGCGTGGCGATGAGGAGCAACACGATGGGGAGGCGGCGGCGGTGGTGCCGCCGCGGTGCGCCATAGCCCGGCGTCGGCCGACGCGCGGGGGTGGCCATCGGGCGGGGTCGCATCCCGGGCGGCGGTGGCTGCCGGTACCCGGGCGGCGTCGCCGCGACACCGCCGTTCATCCTCGGTGCCGCCCCGCGCCGCGATCGCGCGCCAGTCGGCGCCGCGCGTCCGGGCGGCGCGAGCGGGAGATCTCGCGGCTCAGAGATGCAGAGACGATAGGCGCTGATGCCGACCGAGGAGTAACTTCGCCGTCGGCGCCTGCGGCGGGCGGGGCCGTTGGTCACCCGGGGGACGCGTGGACTTCACGTTCAACGACGAGCAAGAGGCGCTGCGCGGCGCCGTGCGGTCGTTCTTGCGCGACCGCGCGCCCACAGCCTACGTGCGGGCGATGGCGGAGGACACGCGAGGCTTCACCGACGAGGTCTGGAACGAGCTCGCCGCGCTCGGTTGGGCCGGCCTGCTCGTTCCCGAAGCGCACGGCGGCCTCGGGCTCGGGCTCGTCGACATGACCGTCGTGATGGAGGAGATGGGCCGGGTGCCTTTTCCCGGCCCGTTCTTCTCCTCCGCCGTGCTAGCCACCCTCGCGGCGCGTCGCATCGGCGCCGACGAACTGCTGAGCGGGCTGGCGTCCGGCGCGCGGCGCGGCGCCGTGGCGCTCGACGAAGCCGGCCACGACGACCCCGTCGACCGCGTGCGGACCCGGGCCCGCCGCAAGGGCGCGACGTGGGTGCTGACCGGCCAGAAGCCGGTCGTGCTCGACGGGCACACCGCCGACTGGATGATCGTCGTCGCCCGCACCGAGGAGGGCCTCGGCACGTTCCTGCTGCAGGCACCTGAGACCGAGCCGGTCCCGACGCTCGACCCGACGCGCAAGGCAGCGCGCCTCGTGCTCACCGAGACGCCCGCCGAGCGTGTCGGCACGCCGGGCGACCACACCGCGCTGTGGCGCCGCGTCGTCGACGACGCCGGGGTGATGCTCGCGGCCGAGCTGATCGGCGCCTCGGAGGCCGCGCTCGACCTCGGCGTCGAGTACGCGAAGGCCCGCGTGCAGTTCGACCGACCGATCGCGACCTTCCAGGCCATCCGGCACAAGGCGGTCGACATGCTCCACCGGCTCGAGCTGGCGCGCGTCGGCACCCACTACGCGGCGTGGACCTCCGACGCGGAGCAGGACGATCGCGAGCACGCGGCCGCGATGGCGAAGGGCTACGCCGCGGAGGCCGCGATCTTCGTCACCAGCGAGGACATCCAGATCCACGGCGGGGTCGGCTTCACGTGGGAGTGCGACGCGCACTGGTACTACAAGCGCGCCAAGCAGAACGACGTGCTCCTCGGGTACCAGGGCTGGCAGCGGCACCGCCTCGCCGATCTCGTGCTCGAGCCGGCCTAGGAAGGCGTGCCCGACCGTCGCACGTCGCTGGCCGACGCGGTCGCCACGCACGTCCACGCCGGCGACGCCCTCCATCTCCTCGTCGGCCACACCCGGTGGAGCGCCGCGGCGCGCGAGGTCGTCCGCCAGTGGTGGGGGCGTGACCCGGGCTTCACCCTCCACATGCTCAGCCTCTCGAGCCTCGGGGCGCTGTTCTTCCGCGGCGGGCTCGTGCGGCGCGTCGTGACGGGCTACTCGGGGGACACCTTCCCGAACTTCACGCCGAACCCGAACTTCGCGCGCGCCTATCAGCGCGGTGACGTCGCCGTCGAGCACTGGTCGTTCCTGACCTTCGCCCAGCGCCTCGAGGCCGCGGCGCGCGGACTGCCCGCGGTCGCGACCCGCTCCCTCGTCGACTCGTCGATGCAGGAGAACGACGCCTACGCGCGCGTCGACACCCCCTACGGCGAGCTCGGGCTGGTGGCTCCGCTCGTGCCCGACGTCGCGCTGCTGCACGCGCCGGTGGCGGACCGAGAGGGGAACGTCGCGCTCCACCCGCCGAGCCTCGAAGGAGTCTGGGGCGCGCTTGCGGCGCGTCGCGGCGCGATCGTCACCGTCGAGCGCGTGGTCGACGACCTCCGGCCCTGGGCCCACCTCGTCCGGCTGCCCGCCCACCGGGTGCTGGCCGTCTGCGAGACCGAGCTCGGTGCGCACCCCGGCGGATGCTTCACCGCCGAGCTGCCCGTGGACGGCTACGGGGAGGACTACGAGTTCTGGGTGGAGGCGCGGGCCGCCACCCGGGGCGACGACTACGACGGCTGGATCCGGCACTGGGTGCTCGACGTCCACGACCAGCCCGCCTATCTCGAGCGCCTCGGCGCGGCGCGGGTCGCGGCACTGCGGGCCAAGGCCGCGCCCCATTCCTGGCAGGCCGACGTCGCGGCGTACCCGCCGGATCTCGACGCGCCGCCGAACCGATGGGAGCTCGCCGCGACGTGGGGGGCCCGGCATCTCGCGGCGCGCGTCCAGGACCTCGAGGCCGACGCGGTGCTCGCGGGAGCCGGCGTCGCCAACCTGGCGGCGTGGCTCGGCGTCGCGCAGGCGCGCGCCGCGGGCAGTGACGTGCAGCTCACCGCGGAGATCGGGCTCTGGGGCTACGACCCCGTGCCGGGCGACCCGTTCGTGCTCAACCACCGCAACTTCTGGCGCTCGACGATGCTCGGTGACGCGTCCCTGGTGCTCGGGACGCTCGTCGCTGGGACGGGCACCACGACGGTCGCCTGCCTCGGCGGTGCCCAGGTCGACCGGCGCGGCAACATCAACTCGACCCACCTCGCCGACGGGACGTTCCTCGTCGGGTCAGGGGGCGGGAACGACGTCGCGTCGGTGTGCGCCGAGTCGGTCGTCGTCGCCCTGCTCAGCCCCGCCCGCACGCCCGCCGTCTGCGACTACGTGACGTCGCCCGGCCGGGCCGTCCGGGCGCTCGTCACCGACCTCGGGACGCTCGCCCGCGACGAGGAGGACGCCGACCTCGTCCTCACCGCCGTGCCCGCGGGGCCCGAGCCGCTAGAGGAGCGCATCGCGCGCGCCCGCGCGGCGTGCGGCTGGGACCTCGCGGTCGCGCCGGACGTCGCCGAGCTGGCGCCACCGACCGCGGAGGAGCTCGGCGCGCTGCGGTCGTGGGACGCTCGCGGCTGGTTCCTCCGCGCCCGCTGACGAGCGCGGCCGACCGCGATCCGTCGGCGTGCCGGCGCTCAGGTGCTCAGGATCGTCACCGAGGCGTTGGCGCCGCGCCCGACCGTGTGCGCGAGCGCCACCCGCGCGCCCTCGACCTGCCGTGGGCCCGCCTCGCCGCGCAGCTGTCGGGTCAGCTCGACGACCTGGCCGAGCGCGGACGCGCCGAGCGGCTCGCCCTTCGAGAGCAGACCCCCGGACGGGTTCACCGGGAGCCGGCCGCCGAGCGCCGTCGCCCCCTCGTCGATGAGGCGACCCTGCTCGCCCGGCGCGCACAGCTCGAGCTCCTCGTAGCCGAGCAGCTCGCGCGCCGCGTCCGTGTCCTGGCACTCGACGACGTCGAGGTCGCCCGGGCCGACCCCCGCCGCGGCGTAGGCGTCACCGGCCGCCAGCGTCGTCGGGGGCGGGATGTCGGTGTCGTCGACGCCGCTCAGGGGCGTCGCCTCGCCCAGCACCGATCCGGGGAGATGCGATCGCAGCACCGCGGTGCTGAGGCGGACGGGCGCGCCGGCCGCCGTCGCGCGTCCGCTCAGGACGACCGCCGCGGCCCCTTCGTTCGGCGAGCAGAGCATGTAGAGGTGCAGCGGCTCGCAGACCACCCGGGAGCCCAGCACCTCCTCGACCGAGGTCTCCTGGCGGAACATGGC
>JBPYDT010000013.1:0-30018 GCA_051986275.1 Acidimicrobiia bacterium
GACAACGGGATCAAGGTCGTGAAGCTGTTCCTCAACCTCTCGAAGGAGGAGCAGCGCCGGCGGTTCCTGGCGCGCATCGACCGCCCCGAGAAGAACTGGAAGTTCTCGTCGTCGGACGTCCTCGAGCGCCAGCACTGGGACGAGTACCAGCAGGCCTTCTCCGAGATGCTCTCGTCGACGAGCACCGAAGCCGCGCCCTGGTACGTGATCCCGGCGGATCGCAAGTGGTTCGCGCGCCTCGCCGTGTCGGCCGTCCTGGCCCACACCCTGATCGAGATCGACCCGCAGTACCCAACGGTGGGCGACGCTGCCCGGGAGCGGCTGCAGGCGGCGAAGGTGGACCTTGAGGCCGAGGCGCCGCCGGGCGAACGACTGCACCCCGTCCCCGAGCACGCCGCCAGCGCGTAGCACGGCAGGAGGTCCCGGTGACGCTGTCCGCGGAAGCGCCCGAGGCGCCGGCCGAGGCGCCCACCGAGTGGTACGGCCGCGAGCCGGACGATGTCGCCGCCGCCCTCGGCGTCGACCCGAACGCGGGGCTTTCGGCGGCGCGGGCCGCCGAGCTGCTCGGCGCGCAGGGCCCCAACGCGCTGCCCGAGGAGAAGCCGCGGCCGGGCTGGCTGCGCTTCCTGGACCAGTACCGCAGCTATATGCAGATCATCCTGGTGGCGGCCGGTGTCGTCTCGCTGCTCATCCAGGAATGGAGCACCGGCGTGCTCCTCTTCGTCCTCACCCTGCTGAACGCCGCGACCGGGCTCCGCCAGGAGGGCAAGGCCGAAAGCGCCATGAACGCCCTCAAGTCGATGCTGAAGGCCACCGCGAGGGTCCGGCGCGACGGCACCGAGTCCGAGATCCCCGCGGAGCAGCTCGTCGTCGGGGACGTGGTGCTGCTGGCGGCCGGCGACCAGGTGCCGGCCGACGGCCGCATCGTGTCGGCGACCGCGCTGCAGATCGACGAATCCGCCCTGACCGGCGAGAGCACGCCGGCGGCCAAGGACGCGGTCACGCTCACCGCGCACCAGCTCGGTCCGGGCGACCAGTCGAACATGGCGTTCATGAACACGCCCGTGACGCACGGCAGCGGCGTGATGATCGTCACGGCGACGGGCGCCGAGACGGAGCTCGGGAAGATCTCGGGTATGCTGTCCGCGACCGCCCGGGAGCAGTCGCCGCTCACCCGCGAGCTGAACCGGCTGACGCTGTGGATCGCGGCCGCCGCCGGCCTGACGATGGTCGTGATGTTCATCATGGGTCGGAGCCGCGGGCAGGCGTGGGACGCGCTGTTCACGAGCGCGGTGTCGCTGGCGATCGCCGCCATCCCGGAGGCGCTCCCGACCGTGACCCAGGCGATCCTCTCGCTCGGCAGCCTCGACCTGGCCGGGCGCAACGCGATCGTGAAGGACCTCCCCTCGGTCGAGACGCTGGGGTTCACGTCGGCGATCAACTCCGACAAGACGGGCACTCTGACGATGAACCAGATGACGGCGGTGGAGGTCCTCGACACGACCGACCGCTACACGATCACCGGGACCGGCTACGAGCTCGACGGGCGCGTCCAGCGCGTCGCCGGGACGTCCGACAGCCTCGAGACCGCGATCCTCCCGTATCTGCTGGCGAACGACGCCGAGCTCGTGGACGGCACCGTCGTCGGCGACCCGACCGAGGGCGCGTTGCTCGTGCTCGCCTACAAGGCCGGACTGGACATCGGTGGCACGCGGGACCGGCTCCCACGGCTCGCCACGCTGCCGTTCGACCCGAGCTACAAGCTGATGGCGACGTTCCACGCCGCGACCGACGGCGACGGCCGCCGAGTCGTCCGGTGCTTCGTGAAGGGCGCCGCGCCGGCCGTGATGGACCGCGCCACGACGGCCGTCTCGGGTGAGGCGAGCGTCCCCTGGGACGACGACCTGCGCCGCCGCGCCCAGACGAACCTCGAGCGCATGGCGGCCGACGGCCAGCGCGTTATGGGCGCCGCCCGTTGCGACCTCGACGCCGCGAACTTCGACGCCGACGGGGACCTTCTGGCGTACGTCCGCGACCTTGAGATGACGAGCCTCGTCGGCATGGTGGACCCGCCGCGCCAGCAGTCCCGCGGGGCCGTGGCCGACGCGCAGGCGGCCCACATCCGGGTCCGGATGGTGACGGGCGACGACGTGACGACGGGGGCGGCCATCGCCAAGCAGGTGGGCATCCCCGGCGACGCGATCCTCGGCGCCGACTTCGCCGCGCTGTCGGACGACGATCGGCTTGCCCGGATCGACGACATCGGCGTCGTCGGCCGCGTCGCACCCGAGCACAAGGTGCTGCTCGCCAACACACTGAAGCAGAAGGGCGACATCGTCGCCATGACCGGCGATGGCGTCAACGACGCCCCGGCGATCAAGGCGGCCGACATCGGGATCGCGATGGGCAGCGGCACGGACGTGGCCAAGAACGCCGGCCGGATGATCCTCTCGGACGACAACTTCGCCACGATCGTCTTCGCCGTCGAGGCCGGCCGCAAGATCTACGACAACCTGACGAAGTACATCCGGTTCGTGCTGCTGCTGCTCGTCGCGTTCGTGCTGACCTTCCTCGGGGCGAGCCTCTTCAACCTCGCCGCCGGTGAGCCGTTCACACCCGCGCAGGTGCTCTGGATCCACTTCTTCGTGAACGCACCCTTCGGCTTCGCCCTCGGCTTCGACAAAGAGACGCCCGGGCTCATGGCGCTGCACCCGCGGCCACGCGGCGAAACCGTGCTGACCCCACGGGTGATCATCACGGTCGCGCTCGTCGGGCTCACCATGACCATCGCGCTCCTCCTCCTCATCGAGCTCGGCACGCACCAGTTCCACAGCGTGACCGTCGGTCAGTCGATCGCGTTCACGTCGTTCGCGCTGATGCTGGTCGTCGCCGCGTTCGAGTGCCGCAGCGAGCGCGACACGGTGCTGACCACCTCGACCTTCGACAGCAAGACGATGAACTGGGTGGCGGTGGGTGAGATCGTCCTCGCCGTGCTCATGACGCAGATGGACGGGTTCCGGCGCATCTTCGGGACGACTGACCTCAACATCAACCAGTTCAGCTGGGCGTTGCTGCCGCCCGTCGTGCTCTTCATGCTGTGGGAGCTCGGCAAGCTCCTCGTGCGCCGGCTCGACGCCCCGGCGTAGGGGCGAGGCTCAGCGCTCGGGGCTGATCGCGTCGAGCGCGGCGTCGAGGGTGGGGTAGAAGCGGTCCCGGTCGAGCGTCTCGAGCAGGCCGTACCGCTGGAGCAGCTCCCGGAGGCGGGTCCGCATCTCAGCGAACGCCATGTGGACGCCCTGCTCGTTCAGCTCGGTGTCGAGCTGCTCGAGCATGGCCGCCGCGGTGACGTCGACGTCCGTGATCGCCTCGCACTGCAGCACGACCCACGCTGGCGACTCGGCGCGGACGAGGCGACGGATCTGGTCGCGCAGCTGGCCGGCGTTGGCGAAGAACACCGGCGCCTCCCACCGGTAGACGACCACGCCCGGGAGCCCGCGCGCCTCCGGGTGCCGGTCACGGCTGTGCCATCCCTCCACCCCGTCGATCCTCCCGAGCGCGTGGCCGTCGGGCCACCAGCTGCGCCGGAAGACGAGCAGCACCGCGAGGCCGATCGCCACGACGATCCCCTCCAGGATCCCGAGCAGGATCACGCCGGCCGTCGCCACGAGCGAGATCAGCACGGCGCTCTTGCGCGCCTGGTAGTAGCGGCGCAGCGTACGGATGTTCACGAGCGAGAGCGCGGCGGCGATCACGACGGCGGCGAGCGTCGCCTGGGGGAGGTCCGAGAGGAGCGAGTTCAAGAACACGAGCAGCACGACGACGAGCCCCGCGCCCACCAGATTCGACACCTGCGTGCGCGCCCCGGACTGCTCGGCGACCGCCGAGCGCGAGCCGCTCGTCGAGACGGCGAAGCCCTGGAAGAAGCCGGCGACCACGTTGGCGGCGCCGATCCCGATCATCTCCTGGTCGGGCCGCACCTCCTCCCCCCGGCGGGCGGCGAAGCTCGACGCCGTCGCGATCGTGTCCGTCAGCGACACGAGCGTGATCCCCACGGCGGCGACGACGAGCGGCACGAGGTCGCTGACGTGCGTCCACGGGATCGACGGGCTCGGCACACCGTGCGGGAGCGACCCGACGGTCGCCACGCCCGCGCTGCTCAGCTCGAAGACCGCGGAGGCCACCGTGGCGCCGACGACCGCTACGAGCACGGCGGGGACACGCCGTGACACCCTCGGCAGGAGCAGCAGCACGAGCAGCGTGCCCACGCCGACCAGCAGCGTGTTCACCTGGGTCTGATCGAGGCCGTCCACGAAGGCGCGGACCTCCCCGATGAAGGTGTCCGCGCTCGTGGAGAACCCGAAGAGCTTGGGGAGCTGGCCGACCACGATGATCGCCGCGAGGCCGTTCATGTAGCCGATCTGGACCTCGTTCGACAGCAGGTCCGCGACGAACCCGAACCGCGCGAGGCCGAGCACGATCTCGATGACGCCGACGGTGAGCGCCAGCATCCCGGCGAGCGCGATCGCCTTGTCCGGGCCGCCGCCCGCGAGCAGCGGCACGATCGCCGCCAGGATGAGCGGCGACACCGACGAGTCGGGTCCGAGCACGAGCACCCGGGACGGACCGAAGACCGCGTAGCCCACCAGGCAGGCGACCGTCGTGTACAGGCCCGTGACCGCCGGGAGCCCTGCGAGCTCGGCGTAGGCCATGCCCTGGGGCACCAGGATCGCCGCCAGGACGACCCCGGCGACGACGTCGTGGCGCAGCCAGGAGCGCTGGTAGGTGCGCGCGGTGTGCAGCCCCGGCACCCACTGCTCGATCGCGCCGCGGGGCGGCTCCATTCGTCGACCTACCGACCCGCTCGGGCGCGCAACCGCACTCAGGATCTCGTTCCGCCGTCTCGGGCACCGCTCACCCCTCGGTGCCCGAGCCCTCGACCGCGGCGCACCCTACCGACTCCGCCCGTCCCGCGCCCGTGCCGGTCGCGGGTCGGTTCGCTGACGCGCTCCCGACGCAACAGACGGCGGTACCCTCGCCACCGCATGGACGACACCGACGCGGACGATGCCAAGCAGTCGATCCGCATGACCGCCGACCGGCTGCTCACCAGCCCGTCGGCCGAGGCGGGGGAGCGGAGGTCGCGAGCGGGGATCGTCATCCCCGCGACGGCCAACGTGAACCGCCGCCTCTACTGGGCCGAGGTCATCGCCGTTGGCCCCACTGTCCGCAACGTCGAGGAGGGCGACCGCGTGCTCTTCGCGCCCGACGCCGGCTTCGAGGTCGAGATCCGCGGCGACGAGTACCTGATCCTGCGCGAGCGGGACGTGCACGCCGTCGCGTCGACGCGGCGCGAAGGCCAGTCCGGCCTGTACCTCTAGCTCAGCGCCGCGCGCGCGCCAGCAGCCGCACCTCGGCGGGGTGCACGACGGGCGTCGGGCGCGACCGGCGGCGCTCGTCGAGGTACTCGACGACCTGGCGGTGCAGCTTCGGGCCGAGCATCGTGCGCAGCTCGACGCCGAGGCTGCGATACACGGGTTCCTTCCCCGTGAAGGCCTCGGGCGCCTCGGTGCACCACCAGGCAAAGTCGTCGCCGCCCTCGCCCCAGCCGTCCCGCGCGAACTCGGTCAGGGTGGAGATGACCGTCCCGTCCTCCTGCTCCTCGTCGACACGTCGCAGCGGCAGCTGCCAGCACACCTCGGGCTTCACCGTGCTGTGGTGCACCCCGGTGCGCATGGCGTGCAGGTGCAGCGCGCAGCCCGGGCCGCCCGGGAAGCCCGGCCGGTTCAAGAAGATGCACGCGTCGTCGACCAGGCGGGTGCGCCACTCCGTCTTGCCGTCCTCGTCCTTGCCGGCCTTGGCGTAGATCCCCTTCTTGCGCCCCGTCTTGCGGAACTCCCACTCGTCGTCCGTCAGCTGCTTCGCCACGCGCACGACGTGGTCGCGGTCCTTGCGATCCGAGAAGTGCGCACCGTACGAGCAGCAGCCCTGGATCATCTCGGGGGCCTTCTCGGTCAGCACGCCTTGGCAGCCGCACCCGAAGATGCACTGCCACGACGAGAGCAGGAACGTCACGTCGATCTGCCAGCGACGACCGTCCTCGTCGGGGTCGTCGAAGGTCACCCACTCACGGTTGGGTCCACGCATCCGCGCCGAGCGTACCGACCGTGTCGGTAGGCTCCAGGGATCGACGACGACGCGGCGCTGCTGGCCGATCTCGGCTCGGCGCTCGGCGCGGCACGGGTTCGGGCCGAGCCGCTGGAGCTCACCCTCTACGGCCGGGATGCCGGCGTGGCGAGCGGCGAAGCCGGTGCCGTGTGCTTCCCGTCGACCGGGGAGGAGGTCGCTGCCGCGGTCGCGGTGACGGCCCGTCACGAGCGGCCGTTCGTCGCCCGCGGGAGCGGCACGGGCCTGGCCGGGGGCGCGACGCCGGTCGGACGGCCGGTGGTGATCGTCACCACGCATCTCAACCGGATCCTCGACGTCGACCCCGACGCGCGCGTGGCGTGGGTCGAACCGGGCGTGCTGAACCTCGACCTGACCCGGGCCGTGTCGCACCTCGGGCTGCACTACGCGCCCGACCCCTCGTCGCAGCAGGCGTGCACCATCGGCGGGAACGTGGCCACGAACGCCGGTGGCCCGCACTGCCTCGCCTACGGCGTCACGGCCGCCCACGTGCTCGCCGTCGACGCCGTGCTCGCCGACGGCTCGACGGCGAGGCTCGGCGGCCTCGAGCCCGACCAACCCGGCTACGACCTCCGCGGCTGCTTCGTCGGCAGCGAGGGAACGATGGGCATCGCGACCCGCGTTGCGGTGCGGCTCACCCCGAACCCGCCCGTCGTGCGGACGCTGCTCCTCGACTTCACGACCGTGCACGCCGCGGCGGCCACGGTGAGCGGGATCATCGCCGCGGGGATCGTCCCGGCGGCGCTCGAGATGATGGACGCCGAGATCACGCGCGCCGTCGAGGACTTCGTCGGCGCCGGGTACCCCCGGGACGCGGGCGCCGTGCTGCTCGTGGAGGTCGACGGCCTCGAGGCGGGCGTCGCGGCGCAGGTCGAGGTCATCCGAGCTGTCGGCCTCAAGCACGGTGCCCGCACGGTGCGCGTCGCCGCCAACGAAGCCGAGCGGGCCCTCCTCTGGAAGGGACGCAAGTCGGCGTTCGGTGCCATCGCCCGGATCGCCCCCGACTACTACCTCCACGACGCCGTCGTGCCCCGCACCCGCCTCGTCGACGTGCTCGAGCGCGTTTACGCCGTCGCCGAGGAGCAGCGGCTCACCATGATGAACGTGTTCCACGCCGGAGACGGCAACCTGCACCCGCTGATCGTCTTCGACGCGCGCGAGCCCGGGATCTGGCCGCGGGTGAACGACGCCGGTGACGCCATCCTCTCGGCCTGCGTCGAGGCCGGGGGCGTGCTGTCGGGTGAGCACGGCATCGGGCTCGAGAAGCGAGACGCCATGCCGCTCGTGTTCGGCCCCGACGACCTCGACGCGCAGGCCCGCCTACGCGACGCGTTCGACCCGTCCGGGCGCGCCAACCCGGACAAGGTCCTGCCGCAGGGGAGCCGCTGCGGCGAGCTCAGCCGCGTCCCGGCCGGCGCGTGGATTTGACCGTCGAGGAGGCGGTCCGCGCCGCCGTCGCCGACGCCGACACTGTCGTCCCCGTCGGGAGCCGCACACACTTCGAGGTAGGCGGCCCGGTGCCCGACGGGACACCCGTGCGGGCGCCGGCCGGCATCGTGACCTACGACCCGGCCGAGCTGACGGTCACGGCGTACGCGGGGACGACCGTCGCCGACCTCGACGAGGCGCTCGGCGCGAACGGCCAGGAGTGCGTCCTCGACCCGCGGGATCGCCGCGCCACGCTCGGCGGCGTCCTCGCCGTCGGGCTCTCGGGTCATCGACGCCTGCGCTACGGGCCGCTACGTGACCGCGTGCTCGAGGTCCGCTTCGTGACGGGCGACGCGCGACTGGTCCGCGGCGGGGGTCCGACGGTGAAGAACGTCACGGGCTTCGACCTGCCGCGTCTGCTCGTGGGCTCGTTCGGCACGCTCGGCTGCGTCACCCGGGTGATCCTGCGCTGCCAGCCGACGCCGCAGGCCAGCACGTGGTGGCAGACGAGCGAGGACCCCGCCGTGGTGCGCTCGCAGCTCGTCGCCCCGTCCACGATCACCTGGTCGGCCACGGGGACGGCGGTGCTGCTCGAGGGCGATCCCGACGACGTCGCTGCGCAGGCGCAGGCCGCCGGGCTCGCGCCGGGCGACGCGCCCGCGTGGCCCGACGCCGCGCACCGGGGTCGCGTCTCCGTCGCGCCCGGTCGTGTCCGCGACGCCGGCCGTGCACTCGACGACATCACGGGCGTGACGTGGCTCGCGGAGTGGAGCATCGGCACCGTCCACGTCGCCGCCGAATCCGAAGCCGGGCTGCGCGCCGCCCGTGGGGCAGCGGCGGCGTGCGACGGGTGGATGCTCCGCGAAGCCGGCGCGCCGGGCCTCGACGGGTTCGGGATCGCGCTGCCGAACGCAGAGGTCACCGCGCGCGTCAAGGCGGCGTTCGACCCCACCGGCAAGCTCTCGCCCGGGCGCCTGCCCATCCCTCACCATGGACTGCAGCGGGAGGCGTCGTGACGAGCGCGCCGATCGAACTGGCAGTCACGGTCCACCAGACGTTCACCTCTCTCCCGAGGATGGTGCGCGAGCGGTGACGGCGGACGACTTCTCTGATCTCGCCGACGTCGTCGAGAGCCTGGTGCAGGCCGAAGAGCGACTGCGCGACGCTGCGTACGAGCGCTTGCGTGCCGTCGCCGACGGGGACGAATCAGCGCGCGGCGCGGAGCGTCGACTCGAGCAGGCGCGACGGGCCGTCGAGCGGGCTCGCCGTGTCCTCGGGGCCGAGCCCGACGAGCTCGCGTGACCGCGGTGAGACGACGTGACGACCGATGACCTGCGCGCCCCCGGGCCGTCGTAACAGCCACGCGCCAGTGAATGGGAGACGACCATGAGCCCGAACGATGACGTCCAGCCGCTCGTCACGGCCGAGTACCGACGGCTCGCCGACGAGCTCGCCTCGATCCCGGCCACCGACTGGGACGCCCCGTCCCTGTGCGAAGGCTGGCGCGTGCGCGAGGTGATCGCCCACGTGACGATGCCCGCCCGCTACGACCAGGACGCCTTCATGGCTGAGCTGCAGGCCCGCGACTTCGACTTCACGCGGCTCTCCAACGACCTGGCGGCCCGGGACGGTGCGGCGCCTCCGGAACGGCTCGTTGCCGACCTGCGCAACGACGCGCTCCACCACTGGACACCCCCCGAGGGCGACTCGCACCATGCGCTCAACCACATCGTGATCCACGGCCTGGACGTGACCGTCCCGCTCGGCCAGCCGCGGCCCCCCGACGATGTGATGCGCATCGTCCTCGACGACCTGACGATGGGGGGCGTGCACGAGCACTTCGGCACCCGCATCGCGGGACGGCGTCTCAAGGCGACCGACCTCGACTGGTCGGCGGGTGAGGGCACGACCGAGCGAGCCAGCGCGGCCGAGCTCGCCGTCGCGCTGTGCGGTCGGCGGGTGCCAGGGAGCCGGCTCCACGACGCGCTCCGCTGACCGCCCCGCGGCCGCCCGCGGCTCGGGCAGACTGGTCTCGCGACGGCAGGGAGCGGCGCATGAGTGAGCAGTCGAAGGACAGCGAGCACCACGAGCCGGGTGTCGACTTTTCAGGGTCGCTGGGTATGGCCGGGCACGAGACCGAGGACCTCGGCTGGGAGGACGTGCCGGACGACGCGCCGGTGATCCGGACGACCGAGGACGTCGAGGAGGCCGAGCACGAGGAGGACCTCAAAGACATCTCCCTCGAGACCGGGCGCGCGCCCATGCCGCCATTGCCGGAAGAAGAGGAGTAACCGGGCCGACGCCGCTACGTCGCCGCCGCCGACCTCCCGTTCAGCCGGTCGATGAGCATGCGCAGGCGCGCCCAGTTCCGCTTGTCGAACCAGAACGCGATTCGGGTGGCGTCGAGTGTGTCGTCGTCCTCGATCTCTGCGGGTGAGGCGTCGACGCGCTCGAGCCGGCCCCGGCGCGTGATGTCGGCGAACTCCTCGCTCAGCGCGGCCAGCGTGGCGTCGTCGGGCGCGGTTTGGAGGCGCAGCACCAGGCGACCGTCGACGAAGCGCTGCGACAGGTAGTTTGAGAAGAACCCGGTCACCTCGCGCACCGCGGTGTCGACGTCGTCGGTCACCATGAGCAGCCCGAGGTCGGGCGGCGAGACGTAGCGGTTGTCGAGCAGCTCCCGGCGCACGAAGTCGAGCCAGCCCGCCCAGTAGGTGCCACCGGGCGTGTCGAGCAGGACGATCGGCCCCGACTGCGCCTTCCCCGTCTGCACGAGCGTCAGCAGCTCGAACGCCTCGTCGAGGGTGCCGAAGCCACCCGGGAGGAGCACGAAGGCGTCCGCCTCCTTCACGAACGTGACCTTCCGCGTGAAGAAGTAGCGGAAGTTGATCAGCTTCGGGTCGTCGGCGAACTGGCTGACGGCCGCCTCGAACGGCAGCCGGATGCTGACCCCGAAGGCCCGCTCCGCGCCCGCGCCCTCGATGCCCGCCTCCATGATCCCGGGACCGGCGCCGGTGATCACCATCCACTCGCACGCCGCGATCGCCCGCGCGAACCGCCGGGCCTGGTCGTAGAGGGGGTCGTCGGGCTGGGTGCGGGCCGAGCCGAAGATCGCGACCTTGCGCTGGCTCCGGTACGGCTCGAAGACGTGGAACGAGTAGCGCATCTCCTTCAGCGCGGCGTTCGCCATCTTGAGGTCGCCCCGGTCGGCGTGGTCCCGGGCGAGGCGCAGCGCCGACGTGACGAGCTCGAAGATCAGGTCGGCGTCCTCGTCGCTCACCCGTGACGCCAGCGCGGCGACCGCCTCGTCGAGCTCGGGGTCCCCGGTCCGGTAGCGGGGGAGCTTCACCGGGGCGGCGACGACACGAGGTCGGCGAGCCGCCGCTCGGGACGGGGCCCGAAATGGGAGATGACCTCGGCGGCGGCCAGCGACCCGAGCTCGGCGCACCGCGCCAGCCCGTCACCCCGGGTGAGCCCGACGAGGAACCCCGCGGCGAAGAGATCGCCCGCACCGGTCGTGTCGACGACGCGGTCGACGGGGTGGGCGCGCACCTCGACGCGCACCTCGCGCCCGACGATCACCGAGCCGGCGGCGGCCCGCGTGATGGCCGCCACGTCGCACTGGCGCACGACCGCGTCGAGCGCCTCGTCGAGCGTCGCCGTCTCGTAGAGCGCACACAGCTCGGCGTCGTTCGCGAAGAGCACGTCGACGTCGTGCTCCACGAGGGCCTGGAAGTCCGGGCGGTGCCGCTCGACGCAGAACGTGTCGGAGAGGCTCAGCGCGACGCGCCGGCCCGCGTCGTGCGCCGTGGTCGCCGCGTGCCGGAACGCGGCCTTGGCGTCGGGCTCGTCGAACAGGTAGCCCTCCAGATAGGTGACGGTCGCGGCCCGCACGAGGTCTTCGCCGACGTCGCCCGGGTGCAGCTGGGCGGCCGCGCCGAGGAACGTGTTCATGGTCCGCTCGGCGTCCGGGCTCACCAGGATGAGGCAGCGGCCGGTGGGCGCCCCGTCAGCGGCGGGCGCGTTGTCGAACCGCACGTCCGCCGCGCGGAGGTCGTGGGCGAAGACCCGCCCGAGCTCGTCGTCGCGCACGCGGCCGATGAACGCGGCGCGTCCGCCGAACGACGCGACGCCCGCCGCGGTGTTCGCCGCCGACCCGCCGGACATCTCCGTGGCGGGGCCCATCCGGCGGTACAGGTCGGCGGCGCGGTCGGCGTCGATGAGCGCCATGCCGCCCTTCGCGAGGCCCTGCGCGTCTATGAACTCGTCGGTCGTCGGGCTGAGGACGTCGACGAGCGCGTGGCCGACGGCGACGACGTCGAGGCTCGGGTCGGTCACGGCGCAGCGCGCACGGCGAGCGTGACGGGCACGGGCTCGTCGACGGGCGGGCGCAGCGGCCGCCCGACCGTGTGGGTCCGCCCGTAGAGGGTGGTGCGCTGCTCGAGCGGCCGGCCGAGGGGGGCGGCGATCGACCGGAAGCCGTCGTCGTCGAGCTCCTGGCCGTGCGACGCGCCCGCGGCGCGGGAGATGTTCTCGTCCATGAGCGTCCCGCCGAGGTCGTTGCAGCCGGCACGCAGCAGCTGGCGCGCGCCGCGCACGCCCACCTTCACCCAGGACGCCTGCACGTTGTCGACCACGCCCCGGTAGGCGATCCGGCCGACGGCGTGGACGAGCAGCACCTCCCGGAACGTCGGCCCGCGGCGGGCCCGCCCCTGCAGGTAGATGGGGGTGGCCATGTGGACGAACGGCAACGGGACGAACTCGGTGAACCCGCCGGTCTCGCGCTGCAGCGCCCGCGTCCGCACGAGATGGCGGGCGACGTGCACCGGCGCTTCGACGTGCCCGAACATGATCGTGATGTTCGAGCGCAGCCCGACCGTGTGCGCCGTCCGGTGCGCCTCGAGCCACTCGTCCGTCGTCACCTTGTCGGGGCAGATGATCGCCCGCACCTCGTCGTCGAGGATCTCGGCCGCGGTGCCGGGCAGCGTCGAGAGCCCGGCGTCCCTTAGCTCGCACAGGTAGTCGGCCAGCGGGACACCGAGGCGCCGGGCGCCCTCGGTCACCTCGAGCGCGGTGAACGCATGGACGTGGATCGAGGGCGCCGCCTCCTTCACGGCCCGCGTGACCGTGAGGTAGTAGTCGCCGTCGTAGTCCGGGTGGATCCCGCCCTGGAGGCAGACCTCGGTGGCGCCGTGGTCGACGGCCTCGACGACGCGTCGCTGGATCTCGGCCAGGTCGAGCAGGTACGGGTCGCCGCGCAGGTTGAGCGACAGCGGCCCCTTCGAGAAGGCGCAGAACCGGCAGCGGAACGTGCACACGTTCGTGTAGTTGATGTTGCGGTTGCGCACGAACGTCACGGTCTCGCCGACCGCCTCCCGACGCAGCGTGTCGGCCACGGCCGCGACCTCGGCGACCTCGGGGCCGCGCGCCGTGAGCAGCGTGACCAGCTCGTCGACGCCGGGCTCCTCGCCGGCGAGGACGCCGTCGAGCACCGCGGCGACCGGGCCACGCGGCGCGGGCCGGGGGAGCGCGCCGAGCAGCTCGGGCGGCGCGCCCGACCCGCCGGCCGCCCAGCCGTCGTCGCGCGCGAGCCCCTCGGCGTCGGACGCCTGGCGCACCGCAGGCCGCACGCGTTCGTCGAGCCAGCGCGCCGGGTCGTTGACGTACTCGGGGTAGACGGTGAGGCGGGGGGCCAGCGCCTTGCCGGCCGCCTCGGTGGCCCGGCGGAGCCGCTCGAGCGCGGGCCACGGCCGCTCGGGGTTCACGTGATCCGGCGTCAGGGGCGAGACGCCGCCCCAGTCGTCGATCCCCGCGGCGAGCAGCGGCCCGAGCTCGTCGCTGAGGTTGGGCGGCGCCTGGAGGTGGATCTCGCTCGGCAGCAGGAGCCGGGCCACGGCGAGGGTGCGCAGGTACTCGTCCCGGTCGCACGACGGGTGGTCGTGCATCGCGGTGCCCGGCTTGGCGAGGAAGTTCTGGACGATCACCTCTTGCACGTGGCCGTGGCGCTCGTGCGCCGTCCGGATCGCGAGCAGCGCGTCGACCCGCTCCTCGAAGGTCTCGCCGATACCGACGAGGATGCCGGTCGTGAACGGGATCTGCGCTTCGCCGGCAGCGTCGAGCGTCGCGAGCCGGCGCGCCGGCGTCTTGTCCGGCGCGCGGTGGTGGGGCCCGCCGGGCGCGGCGAGGCGCGCCGCGAGCGTCTCGAGCATCATCCCCTGCGACGGGCTGACCGGGCGCAGCGATTCGAGGGCGGCCCGGTCGAGCGCGCCGGCGTTGGCGTGCGGGAGCAGGCCGGTGTCGGCGAGGACGGTCTCGGCCGCGGTGGCGAGGTACTCGACGGTCGATGCGTACCCGTGCCGCGCCAGCCAGTCGGCCGCGTCCGGGTACCGGGCCTCGGGCGCCTCGCCGAGGGTGAAGAGGGCCTCGTGGCACCCGGCGGCCGCGCCGGCGCGGGCGATGGCGAGCACCTCGTCGAGGTCGAGGTACGGCGCGGCGACGCGCGCCGGCGGCTTGGCGAACGTGCAGTACCCGCAGTGGTCGCGGCACAGCATCGTCAGCGCGATGAACACCTTGGGCGAGAAGGTGACCCTCGTCGGGCGCACGGCGTCCCGGGCGGCCGAGGCGGCGTCGAGCAGCTCCGGGAGCGGCGCGCCGGCCAGGGCCACGGCGTCCCGGCGGCTCAGCATGAATCGCATGCTAGGGGTCGCCGGCCGCGGCCTCGTCCACCAGCCACACGACGCGCTTGGCGCGCACCCGGCTGGCGGGCAGGTGCGGGTCTCCCCGCCGGACGCCCGCGAGGGCCTCACGCTTCGATGCGCCGTCCACGGTGAACACGATGAGTGCAGCGCGGGCGAGCGCGGGGTACGTAAAGGTCAGGCGGGGAAGCGGGTGCTCGTCGTCACCCGACGGCACGACGAGCCGGTCCTGCTCGTCGAGCTGGGGCGCGCCCGGGAACAGCGACGCGGTGTGGCCGTCCGGCCCGAGCCCGAGGTGCACGAGCCCGATCGGCGGCTCGGCGCGTACCAGCGCGTCGTACGCCGCCGCCGCGGCGTCGAGATCGTGTCCGGCGCGCCGCATCGAGTGGATGGCGCGCGGCTCGACCCCATCGAGGAAGGCCAGGCGGGCCATCCCCTCGTTCGAGCTGCGGTCCTGGACGTCGACCCACCGCTCGTCCCCGAAGAACACGTCGACCTTGCGCCACTCCACGGGTGCGGTGGCGAGCAGCTCGTAGCACGCCCGCGCCGTGTCGCCGCCGGACAGCGCGATCGAGCCGGGTGGCTCGGCGGCGACGAGCTCGGCGAACGCGGCGGGCACGTGGGGGACAAGCCGCTCCTCCCCGGGGAGCGTCACGGCACGCGCCAGGTGTCACCCGCCTCGCCGAGCAGCGCCTCGGCCTCGGTCGGGCCCCACGACCCGGCCGTGTAGTGCGCGAGCGGCACCGCGACGCGGTCGAAGCCGTCGATGAGCGGCTGCACGATCCGCCACGACTGGTCGACCTCGTCGCTGCGGATGAACAGCGTGGCGTCACCAACCAGCGCGTCGTGGATGACGCGCTCGTACGCCTCCGGCGCGGTCTCTTCGAACGTGCGCGCGTACGAGAAGTCGAGACACACGGTGCGGACGCGGAACTCCTGGCCGGGGACCTTCGCGGCGAACGACACCTCGATTCCCGCGTCGGGCTGGATCCGCAGCACCAGCGCGTTCGGCTCGATCGAGTCCTTCGCCGTCGGGGGCAGCGGCAGGTAGGGCACCGGCTTGTAGCAGAGCGCGACCTCGGTGACCCGCCGCGCGAGGCGTTTCCCGGTCCGCACGAAGAACGGGACGCCCGCCCAGCGCCAGTTGTCGATGTCGAGGCGCAGCGCGAGGTACGTCTCGACGCTGCTGTGGCGTTCGACGCCCTCCTCCTCGCGGTAGCCGGGCACCGGGACCCCGTCGATCTCACCCGCGATGTACTGGGCACGGACCACGTGGCGCTGGAGCTGATCCGGCTCGAAGAGCCGCACCGACCGCAACAGCTTCACCTTCTCGTCGCGGATGGCGTTGCCGTCGAACGAGCCCGGCGGCTCCATCGCCGTGAGGGCCAGCACCTGCATCACGTGGTTCTGGACGATGTCGCGCAACGCGCCGGCGTCCTCGTAAAAGGCGCCGCGGTGCTCGACCCCGAGCGACTCGGCGACGGTGATCTCGACATGGTCGACGTAGCGCCGGTTCCAGAGCGGCTCGAAGATCGTGTTCGTGAAGCGCAGCGCCAGGATGTTCTGCACCGTCTCCTTCGCCAGGTAGTGGTCGATGCGAAAGATCTGATGCTCCTGGAACCACTGGTGCAGCTCGTCGTCGAGGGCCCGCGCCGTTGCCAGGTCGCGTCCGAAGGGCTTCTCGACGACGAACCGCCGGTACCCGTGCGTCTCGTCGGCGAGGCCGCACTCGCCGAGCTGGGCCGCGATCGGCCCGAAGAGCTGCGGGGCGACGGAGAGGTAAAAGAGGCAGTTGCCGACCTGGTCGGCGCCGCCGCCGGTCACCCCCGCGAGGTGGTCGCGGAGGCGCGCGTACATCTCGGGGTCGTCCGCGCTGCCCGCGACGTAGCAGAAGCGCACGCCCGCGTCGCGGAGCGCCTGCACGCCGCCCGGCGCCGGACCGCCCTCCGCTTTCTCGATGGACGAGGTGACGGACCGCTCGAACTCGTCGTCGCCGATCTCGCGGCGCGCGGTCCCCACGATCGACAGGTCGCGCGGCAGCTGGCCCGCCCGGGCGAGCGAGGCCAGCGCGGGGTAGAGCTTGCGGTGTGCGAGATCGCCGGTCGCGCCGAAGACGACGATGGCGCTCGCGACGTCCTGCCCCGCGCCGTCGGTCACGTCGGCGATGATACGGCCCGTGGACCCAGACACCGTCTTGGTGTACGAGACCCGGGCGGCGGAATGGCGGGACCGCCGACCGGCGCGCTTCGTCGAGCGTGCTCGCGCCCTCGCCGACGCGATCGCACCGGGTGGCGTGCGATTGGACCTCGGCTGCGGGGCCGGCTTGCACCTCCCGTCGCTCGGGCGTCCGGTCGTCGCGCTCGACGCGGCGTTCGCGATGGTCGAGCTCGCACGCGAAGTCGCGTCCGACGCCTGGCCGATGCAAGCCGACCTCATGGCGCTGCCGCTTCGCCGTCAGTGCGCCGCCGGCGCGTGGGCACGGGCCAGCTACCTGCACATCACTCGGATGTGGCTGCCGTGGGCCCTCGCCGAGCTGCACGACGCGCTCGCCGTCGGCGCGCCCGTGGACCTCACGATGCGGCACAGCGACGACGACGGCCTCCTCGCCGACGACGACTTTCCCGGGCGCTACTTCGTCGGCTGGCGGGCCGGGCCGCTCACCGACGTGCTCGTCGGTGCCGGGTTCACGATCGACGAGCTGGACGCCGGCGGGGAGTGGCTCCACGTCCGCGCGACGCGAGGGCGCACGCTCGCCGACCGGGTGGGCCCCGGCCTCACCGTGCTGCTCGTCGGGTTGAACCCCAGCGAGTACGCGGCCGACGCCGGGGTCGGCTTCGCCCGGCCGGGGAACCGCTTCTGGCCCGCGGCGCTCGCCGCGGGGCTCGTGAGCCAGGATCGCGACCCGCGCCACGCCCTGCGGGTGCACGGCGTCGGCATGACCGACCTCGTGAAGCGGGCGACCCCGAGCGCGTCCGCCCTGCGGCCGGCCGAGTACCGCGACGGGGTCGCCCGGGTCGGGCGGCTCGTCGCGTGGCTGCGCCCACGCGTCGTCTGCTTCGTCGGGCTGACCGGCTGGCGGGCCGCGGTCGACCGGTCCGCCACCGCCGGACCCCAGCCCGAGCGGTTCGCCGGCGTGCCCGCCTACGTGATGCCGAACACGAGCGGCGCGAACGCGCACGCCCGCCTCGACGACTACGTCGCGCACCTCACGGCGGTCCGTCGCCTCGCGGATGAGGCTTGACCCTCACGCCGCGTGAGGCTCTAGAAGAGGACTCGTGTTCGGGATCGGCGCCTTCGCCCGCCTCGGCGGCGTGTCGGTGCGCACGCTGCACCACTACGACGAGCTGGGGCTCCTCGCCCCCGCGCACGTCGACCCCGACACCGGCTACCGCTGGTACGAGGCCGAGCAGCTCGCCCGCCTGAACCGCATCCTCGCCCTGCGCGACCTCGGCTTCGCGCTCGGCGACGTCGGCCCGTTGCTCACCGAAACGGTGTCGGCGGACGAGCTGCGCGGGATGCTCCGCCTGCGACGGCTGGAGGCCCGGGACCGCATCGAGCAGGAGGCGGCGCGACTCGCGCGCGTCGAGTCACGGCTGCGCCGCATCGAGGAGGAGGAGACGATGCCCGACTACGACGTCATCGTGAAGGCGTTGCCCGCGCAGCGCTTTGCCGTCCGGACGGCGACGGCCCGCGCCTTCGATCAGACCCTGGGCGAGATCTTCCCCCGCCTCTACGGGGAGCTCAACGCGCAGCTCGCGGCGCACGGCATCACCGTGTCGGGACCAAGCGTCGCGTGGTACGAGGACAGCGAGGACGACGCACGGCCGATCGGCGTGATCGCCGGCCTCCCGATCGACGCGGCCGATGTCCCGGCCGACGTCGAGGAGCGCACGCTGCCCGCCGCGGATCGTGCCGCGACGACCGTGCACCGCGGGTCGATGGACGACTGCGCGGCCGGCTACGAGGCGCTGCTGCGCTGGACCGAGGACACGGGCGAGCACATCGAGGGGTACAGCCGCGAGGTCTACCTCGAGTGCGACGGAGCCCCGGACACGTGGGTGACCGAGCTGCAGTTCGTGCTCGGCCCCCGCGACATCGGCCGGGCGGTGCCGTCCGTCAGGTGAGCTCGGCGCGCTTCTTCTCGAGCGTCTTGAAGCAGTCGTGGATGCTCGTCGAGAACGACGCGACGCCCTCGCGCTCGAGCGTGTCGGTCACGTCGGTGAAGTCGACGCCCGCGGCGGCGAGCCCGGCGATGACTTGGTGGGCCCCGCCGACGTCCTGGGTGACCGCGTCGGCCCGCTGGTCGCCTTCGCCGTTGTGCAGCGCGTCGATCGACGGTTGCGCCAGCGTGTTCACCGTCTCGCGGCCGATGAGGTCGTCCACGTACAGGGTGGGGGAGTACGCCGGGTTCTTCGTTGACGTCGACGCCCACAGCGGCTTCTGCACCCGCGCGCCCTTCGCGGCCAGCTGCTTCCACTGGTCGTCGGCCAAGCTCTGCTGGAACAGCTCGTAGGCCAGCTTGGCGTTCGCCACGCCCGCCTTCCCGCGGAGGGCGTGCCCTTCGGGGAGGCGCCGGTCGGTCTCGGTGTCGACCCGGCTCACGAAGAACGAGGCCACCGACGCCACCGCGGTCGGGTCGCCGCCGCCCTCGATGTGCCGTGCCATCCCGGCGAAGAACGCGTCGATGACCTGGCGGTAGCGCTGGAGGGCGAACATCAGCGTGATGTTCGTGTTGATGCCCGCGGCGAGGTTCGCCTCGATGGCGGGGATCCCCGCGTCGGTCGCGGGGATCTTGATGAAGACGTTCTTGCGGCCGACCTCCTTGAACAGCTCCGCGGCCTGCTGGAGGGTGCCGTCCGTGTCGTGCGCCAGGTCGGGCGAGACCTCGATCGAGACGTACCCGTCGGCGCCGCCGGTCGCGTCGTAGACCGGCCGCAAGACGTCGGCGGCGTGCCCGACGTCGTCGGTGACGAGGCGCCAGTACGACTCCTCGATCGTGAGCCCGTCCTTCGCGCACCGGACGAGCTCGGCGTCGTACGCGTTCCCGCTGCTCATCGCCTTCTCGAAGATCGTGGGGTTCGAGGTGACGCCGGTGATCCCGTCGTCGTCCCGCAGGCGCTGCAGGCCGCCTTCAGTGATAAGGGACCGGGTCAGGTTGTCCAGCCAGGGGCTCTGCCCGAAATCGTGCAGCCGCGCGATCGCGCTCGTCATCGTGTGCCTCCTGCGAGCAGGGCGTCGGCCCGCTCGATCACGTGCCCGGGGTTGATCCCGAGCTTGTCCAGCGCCACCGGGCCCGGCGCGGACGCGCCGAACCGGTCGATGGCGACCACGTCGTCGACCCACCGGCTCCAGCCGAACGAGGTGCCCGCCTCGACGGCGAGCTTCGGGACGTCGGGCGGCAGGATCTGTGCCTGGTAGCCGTCGGACTGGGCCTCGAAGAGCTCCCACGACGGCATCGACACGACCCGGACCGCGCGCCCGCCCTTCACGAGCTCCTCGCGTGCGGCCAGGCACACCGCGACCTCCGAGCCCGTGCCGACCAGCACGAGATCGGGGCGGGCCGCGCCCTCGTCGACGAGCGTGTACGCGCCGCGTGGCACCCCGTCCGGCGCACGCTCGGCGGTGCCCTCGAGCACGGGGATCTTCTGGCGGGTCAGCACCAGCGCCGTCGGCCCGCCGTCGCTGTCGAGGTGGACCCGCCAGGCGTGCGCGCACTCGTTGGCGTCCGCCGGTCGGATCACGCGCATGTTCGGCATGGCGCGGAACGACGCGAGCTGCTCGATCGGCTGGTGGGTGGGACCGTCCTCGCCGAGGCCGACCGAGTCGTGGGTCCAGACGAACGCCACCTTGTAGTTGGACAGCGCGGCGAGACGCGCCGCGCCCCGCATGTAGTCCGAGAACACGAAGAAGGTGCCGCCGGCGGGCAGCAGCGCCGAGACGGCCATGCCGTTGAGAACACCGCCCATCCCGAACTCGCGGACCCCGAAGCGCAGCTGACGGCCCTTGAACTCGTGCGTCGCGATCACGGGCGTGTTGTCGAGCTCGGTGCCGGTGTTGCCCGACAGGTCGGCCCCGCCCGCCACGATCCCCGGCACCACGTCGAGGATCGCGTCGAGCACCTTCTTGCTCGCGGCGCGCGTCGCGATCGAGTCCCCGGCCTGGAAGGTCGGGAGCTTCGCCTCCCAGCCCGGCAGGCCCCGCTGGGCGAGGCACGCGTCGAACTCGTCGGCCATCTGGGGCTCCGCAGTGCGCAGCTTGGCGTGCCGCTCGTCCCACGCCCGGTGCTCGTCGCGGCCCCGGGCCCCCGCCTCCCGGTAGTACGCGAGCACGTCGTCGGGTGAGAAGAACGGGTCGTCGGGCGGGAGGTCGAGGATCACCTTGACGGCGCGCACCTCGTCCTCGCCCAGCGCGTTGCCGTGCGCGAACGCCGTGTCCGTGTACTTCGGGGACGGCCAGCCGATGTGGCTGCGCAGGATCACGACCGTGGGCCGCTCGGCGTCCTTCATCCCCTCCCGAAGCCCACCTTCCAGGGCGTCGAGGTCGTTCGCCGCCTCGCCGAGGTGGATGACCTGCCAGCCGTACGCCGCGAAGCGCTCCCCGACGTCGTCGCTGTAGGCGAGCTCGGTCGGGCCGTCGATCGTGATGTGGTTGTCGTCGTAGACGCAGACGAGCCGGCCGAGGCCGAGGTGGCCCGCGAGCGACGCCGTCTCGTGGCTCACGCCCTCCTCGAAGCAGCCGTCGCCGGCGATCACGAACGTGTGGTGGTCGCACACCTCGGGGCCGAACCGCTCCCGCAGGTTCGCCTCGGCGAGCGCCATTCCGACGCTGTTCGCGAAACCCTGCCCGAGCGGCCCCGTCGTCACCTCGATCCCGGGAGCGTGCTGGTACTCGGGGTGTCCTGGGGTGCGCGAGCCCCACTGGCGGAAGGCCCGCAGGTCGTCGAGGTCGAGCCCGAACCCGGTGAGGTACAGCATCGAGTAGAGGAGCATCGACGCGTGTCCGTTTGACAGCACGAACCGGTCGCGGTCGAACCATGTGGGGTCGGCCGCGTCATAGCGCATGATCCGGGTGAACAGCACGTGGGCGAGCGGCGCGAGCGCCATCGGGGTGCCGGGGTGCCCGGAGTTGGCGCGCTGCACCGCGTCCATCGACAACCCGCGGATGATGTTGATGGCCCGCTGCTCCAGGTCGGTCACCGCCACCTCCCCTGTGGGCGGGTGGGCCGCTCGGCGAAATCGGCCCCTCCCCGTCGCTCGAACCCCCATGATGGCGCACCTCCTCGATTGGTCGAAACACCGTGACCCGATCGTTCATGATCTCGACATCGAGGACGCCGGACACGCCGCGGGTCGCGATCAGACGCCCGGAAGTCGACGTCCGGAGATCTCGGCGATCTCGATCCGGACCCAGTTGGCTCGCGCGCCTCGTACCCAAGAACGCAGCGGACCGGCCTCGAGCCGGGCCAGCTCGCCTCGGTCGGTCACCACCGTTGCCGAACCTCGCACCATGACACTCCACCCCGCGTGATGGAGCGGCTGATGGTCGTCGATCTCGAACGTGACCGGGCTGCCGCGCTGGATCGCGTCCAGCTTCGTCCCGGCCGCGGTGCAGAAGACGACCGCGCTCGAGTCAGCGACGTAGTTCACCGGGAAGATCTCCGGATGGCCGTCGACGATGACGCCGAGTCGCCCGAGGAACGCGTGACCGGTGAGCAGCGCGAGGCACTGGGCGCGGTCGAGCGTCTCGAGGCGCTGCGCCCCGTCGGCTAACCGATCGTCGTCCGCCACGCCGTCGCTCCTCCCGCGGGCGCGACCGACCCGCGTGCTCGCACCGTAGTCACGGAGGCGGATGTCGGGTGTCTGGCCGGCGTGTCGAGGGTCAGCGGAACAGCGCGAGGCTGGCCGTGAAGCCGTGCAGGAAGTTGCGCCCTCCGACGGGGCCGAGCTCGCCCGCGCAGAACGCGCCGGCGGCCGGCACCGAGCCGAGCAGCTCGGCGACGACCCCGGAGTCGTGGTCGGGCACGCCGAAGAGGTGACGGCCCCGCCCGTTGCACGTGAAGAGCAACGCGCCGCTGGCCGCGTGCGCGCCGAGGAGCGCACGGAGGTCCTCGTCGGCGGCCGCGCCGTCGCGCACCTGGAACTGCAGCGTCTGACCGACGTCGACGTGATCGCCGACCGCGATCGAGCCGATGTCAGGGTCGGCGCCGAGCACGCTGCGCACGAGGAAGTCGCCGCGCTCGAAGTCGGCCTTGTGCTCGTCGACGACGAGCCCGACCTGGAGCCCACGGCGAAGAAGCTCGCGGTCGGCTTCGGTCGCGCCGGCGGCGAGCTCCTCGAGGCGGCGGAGCGCGGGCTGGCCACCGAGCTCGACGACGAGGTTGCGGTCGGCGCGGGTCACCGTGAACGGCTTGCCGATCGGCCGGCACCCCTGGGACACGACGGTGTCGATGGTGACGCCGTCGAGGAAGACACCGACCGCGCCGTCGCGGCGGACGTTCCCGTCGAGCGCGAGGCGATTTCCGCCCGGGTGGTTGGCGGCGGACGCGAGCCCGCCGATGACCGTCAGTCCGGGACGCTCGGTGTTCAGGCGCCGCAGGAACGCGTCGGACGGGAAGGTGAACGGGTCGGCCAGCAACAGGAGCGTGCCCGGGTCCCCGACGGCCGACGGCCAGCCCGTCACCGCCGCGCCGTCCGGTGTCTCCTCCAGCTGGAGCGCGACCGGGGTGAGCACCGCGTCGGGGAGACGCGCCGCGAACACCGAGAAGGCGGGGCCGCTCTCAACCTCGCGCGGGCCGCCGATGATGCCGCCGGCCGTCGCGCCGACGAGGACGGTCGGCTCGAGCAGGTTCCGCAGGGCGTAGACCGCGTCGTCGAACGTGCCGACGAAGTGCGACGACGCGAAGCACACGACCAGGTGCGGATCCTCGCCGCCGAGCTGCTCCATGATCTCGCCCGCCGTCTCGCCAACGGCGTGGGCTGAGACCGGGTGACACGACAGCGACGACGCGTACTGCGGCACGACGCGCCAACCTACCGGTCCCGGTCGGGGAGGCGGTCGGCGGCGGCCGCGAGCTCCTCGAGGCCGTCCAGCAGGCGCGCCCGCGTGAGGGAGGGGAGCGCGCGGAGCGCCGCCGCGAGGCGCGCCGGTTCGTAGAGACGGTCGACCTCGACGCGGCCCTGCCCGCGGGCGGTGAGCGAGATGGCCAGGCGACGCTCGTCGTCGGCCCGACGCACGCGGCGGAGATAGCCGCGCCGCTCGAGGTCCTTCACCGCGACCGACGTCGTGCTCTTGGCCCAGCCGAGTGTCGCGCTCAGCGAGGTGAGCGCGCCTCCCTCGCCCCCGGCGACGCGACGGAGGAGGGCGAGCTCATCGCCGGTCAGCTCGGGGTCGTCGGGATGCCCCAAGGACTCCTGGCACCGGCGTGCCGCCTGCTCGAACCGGTCGGCGGCCGCGGCTCGCGGGTGCGCTCCCCGTACGGGTGTCTGTTCCGTGAGGGAACGGTTCATGTACTGAACGATCATACGGAGCGCGGCGCGTCGCCTGGTGGCAATCGCGGTGGTGTGACCTCGGGTCAGAGGTCGGCGCCGCCCAGGATCACCTGGCGGAGGCGGCCCGTGTCGGGGTCCAACGCGACCAAGTCGGCGCGCCGCCCGGGGACGAGACGGCCGCGGTCCGTCGCGCCCAGCAGGTCGGCCGGCGTCGTGCTCGCTGCCGCGACGACCTGCTCGATGGGGACGCCGGCGGTGACCAGGTTCGCGACCGCGTCGTCGAGGAGCGCCGTCGCGCCCGCCAGGCGTCCGTCCGGCAGCCGGGCGGCGTTACCGCGCTGGCCTTGCTCGGTCGCGACCGCGTCGCTGACGAGCGCGACGGAGCGCGAGGCGGCGAAGACGATCCTCGCGACGGCGGGGTCGACGTGGACGAAGTCGCCGATGAGCGTCGGCGTGAGCCGGTCGTCGTCCAGCGCCACACCGGCGAGCCCGGGAGCTCGGTGATGCAGCGGCCCCATCCCGTTGAACACGTGGGTCACGACGCGGGCGCCCGCCTCCGCCGCGGCGCGGGCCTCTTCGGCGCTGGCCATCGAGTGGCCGAGCCCCACGAGCACCCCGTGGGCGGCGAGCCACGTCACGGCGCGGAGCTCTGGGTCCGCCTCGGGCGCCAAGGTGACCATCCGCACGACGCCCGGGTGGGCGTCGAGGAGCCGCTCGAGCCAGACCAGGTCAGCGGGGCGCAGCAGCTCGACCGGGTGCGCGCCCGGCGCCGCCCCGAGGAAGGGGCCCTCGAGATGAGCACCGAGCAGACAGGCGGTTCCCCGGGTTGGCTCGCGTTGCGCCGCGGCGAGCCGATGCAGGCGTGCGTCGTACTCGTCGAGCGGGGCCGAGACGAAGGTGGCGAGGTAGGCGGCAACACCATGGCGGGCCAGGCGCTCGCCGAGCGCGGTCCAACCCGCCCGATCAGCGGTGGCGAGATCGACGTCCTCGCTCCCGTTCAGCTGCAGGTCGAGAAACGCCGGCGCGAGCACTGCGTCACGGACGTCCCGGGAACCCGGCGGCGGCGCGCCGTCCTGGACGTCGACGAGCACGCCGTCCTCGCACGCGACCCACCCGCGTGTCGGCGGTCCGGGTCGGCAGAGCGCGCCCCCGAGGACGGTCGTGCTCATCCCGCGGCGGGGCGGTCCCGGAGGAGCGCGAGCCGCAGCCGGGCCAACCCGGCCAGCGTGCGCAGCGCTCGCCGGGTGACCGAGGTGCGCGCTGGCCGGCGCTCGGCGACGGTGACGGGCAGCTCGGCGACGCCGAGGCCCGCCCGCTCGGCTCGCAGGATGAGCTCGGTGTCGAAGAGCTCGCCATCGGAGCGGCACGCCGCGGCCAGGGGGAGGACCCGCGCGCGATTGAGCGCCTTCATCCCGTGCGTGTCCGTGACGCCGAGGCCGAAGCCGACGCGCAGGACGAGGTCGAAGCCCCACGTCACGAACCGCCGCGCCCGCGACCGCTGGTCGTCCGCGCCCGGCGCCCGCTTCGATCCGACGATGATCGCCGGTGGGTCCGGCTGCCCGAACCGCGCCAGCGCCGCGTCGAGGAACCCGAGGTCGGTGTAGTCGACGTCGAAGTTGACGACGGTGTCACCCGAGGCGGCGAGAAGACCGGTCCGCAGCGCCCGGCCGTAGTCGGCGCGCGGCAGCGACCGCACCGCCACCTCCGGCAGGTCGGCGGCGAGCGCGTCGGCGATGCCACGCGTTCCGTCCTGGGACCCGTTCTCGACGACGAGCAGCTCGAACGACGCGTCGCGCTCGCGGAGCCCGTCGACGACCTCCCGCACTGACGTCCCGAGGAGCGTCGCTTCGTTGAGCGCGGGCATCACCACGCTGAGCCTCACCTGAGGCGCGCGTCACCGAAGGGCGGCGACGAGGGCGCGAGCACCCGCGTGAGCTGGCGGCCCCACGACAGGACCACCGGCGTGTCGGGTGGCGCGCGGAACCGACCGTCGGCGCCGACCTCGAAGACCTCGAGTCCGGCGCGCGCGCAGACGGGCGCACCGACGTCCGGCAGCACGTCGCGGTACTCGCGGAGCGCGAACCGGCACAGGCGGTCGATCGCCGAGTCGTCCTCACGGAGCGCGAGGTCGACGTCGAGCGCCGGCTCACCCGTCGGGAGCTGCACGATCGCGGCGTACGTCGCGAAGCGGGCGCCACCGACGACGACGCGGCCCTGCCGCGCGCCGCTCCACGCGAAGAGAGCACCGAAGGCGTGGATCATCGCCGCCTCCGCGTCGGGAGCGGCAGCTCGGCCGTGGCCGTCCTCGTCGCGGAATGCCACCGGCCGGGCGGCCTGCAGCAGGCGCAGGGCCGCGAGCCCCGCTTCGGCCTCGCGCGTCGCCTGTTCGAGCCACGGTCGGAGCTCGGCCGTCAGGGGGTCGTCCGTTGCCTCGGCGTACGCGCCGGCCGCGTCGCGGAGCTGAGTGAGCTCGTCGCGCACGAGCTCGACCGCCTCGGCCCAGCCGGGGTCGCGCGCATCGTGCTCGAGATGCTCGACGAGCTCGTGCACGGTCAGCCCGCCGGGCTCGGCGAGCGGACCGTCCGCGCACGCGCGCGCGAGCGCGCCCAGCGCCGCGGCGCGGGGCCCGCCGACGTCGTCGAGGGCGCGGGCCCACGCCGCCGCCGGGTCGTAGCCGGACGGGTCGGCGAGGTACGCGGCGGCGGTCGCGAGTGGGATCTTCGATGCGTGCGGCTGCAGCATCGGGTTGCACAGCACCCCGTCGAGCTCGTCGGTCAGGGCGGCGCTGCGTCCTGAGTACGGGCCGAGGTGCAGCTCAGCCTCCATCGTGGCGTCGTTGACCGGGAAGTTGTCCCAGAGGATCAGCGGATGGTCGCCGAGGGCGGCCCGCCAGTCACGCGCGTCGTCGGCCTCGATGCGCGGCGAGCAGACGGTCGGCCCTGTCCACATCACGTCGACGCTCGGCGGGAGCGCCGCGCCGAGCGCGCTCAGGTAGTCGCTCGGGTGCGTGCCGACGTATTCGGTCGGCACGAGCGTCAGTCGAGCCGCGGTGCGCCCGACGAGCCAGCCGACGAGATCGGCCTGCTCCGAGGCGAGGTCCGGCCGGTTCGGGATGTCGTCGAGCGCGAGCACGATCCAGTCGACGCCGCCGGCGAGGAGGGGATCCAGCTTGGCGGCGAGCGCGTCGCGGTCGGCCGCGCTCGCGTAGTCGATGTCGAGGCCGGGCGAGATGGCGAAGCCGAAGCGCACGCCCTGCGCTCGGCAGTGCGCCGTCAGCTCGGCGAAGCGCCGGGCGTCGGCCGTCTCGTAGGGGTCGCGCCACGCCTCGCGGTGCTTCGGGTCGCTCTTCGGCGCGTACACGTACGCGTTCATCTGGCGAGCGGCGAGGAACTCGACGAGCGAAAGCCGCGCGTCGTGCGACCACGGGGGACCGTAGAAGCCCTCGATGACCCCGCGGACGGCGACGGGACGGGGCACGACGGTAGGCTACCGGCGCCCTTGGACGCGCCTTCGCGAACGCGTCGCACGGGCGCGCTTTCGATGCCCGACATCCTCGCCCTCCACGCCGACGCCAAGCCCGAGACCCCCGCGGTCATCGTCGACGGCTCGGGCGGCGCACGACCGGCCGCCGTGGACTTCCGCACGTTCAACGCGCTCGTCAACCGGGCGGCGCACGCCTTCGCCGCGGCCGGCGCCGAGCCCCGGGACCGCATGGTGTGGTGCGGCCCGAACTCGCTGGAGGTGCTCGCGACCGTCCACGCGGCGCGCAAGGCGTCGCTGACGGCGGTGCCGCTGTCGTACCGCTTCAACGCCGACGAGATGGCGTACGTCATCGACAACTCGGACGCGACGCTCGTCGTCGTCGACGCCGAGCAGGCGCCGCTCGTCGCGGACGTCAGCCACCGCCTCCCGAAGGTGCGGGTCTTCATCGTGTTCGGCGGCGACGTCCCGCCCGGGTTCCAGTCGTGGGACGAGGCGCTCGCCGCGCAGCCCGACGCCGAGCCCAAGATCGCCGCGCCCGAGACGGCGGGCGCGTCGATGATCTACACGTCGGGGACGACCGGCCGCCCGAAAGGCGCCCTCCGCACGACGACCGACCCCAAGACCGTGCTCGCCCTGCTGAACGAGCTCAACCTCCAGCCAGGAAACGAGATCCACGTCACGACCGGGCCGCTGTACCACTCGGGCCCGCTGGCCTGGGCGTCGATGAACCACTCGCTCGGCTGCCCCGTCATCGTGCTGCGCAAGTTCGACCCGCAGGCGTGGTTGCGGCTCGTCGCCGAACACCGCGTCACGAACACGTTTTCGGCGCCGACGCAGCTGAAGCGCATCGTCAGCCTCCCGCCGGGCGTGCTGGCCCGCGCCGACCTGTCGTCGATGCGCAGCCTCGTGGCCGACGCCGCGCCGGTGCCCTACGCGTTGAAGCAAGAGGTGATCGAGAAGCTCGGGGACGGCTTCCTCTACGAGGTGTACGGCTCGACCGAGCTCGGCGTCGTCACGGTCCTGCACCCGGACGAGCAGCTGCGCAAGCCCGGGTCGTGCGGCCGCACGTACGCCAACATCGAGGTGCGCATCGTCAAGGACGACGGCACGGACGCCGCGGTGCGCGAGCCAGGGGAGCTGTTCATCCGCACCCGGCTGGGCATGGACGGCTACCACCGGACGGATGAGCAGCTCACCGAGATCGACGAGGGCGAGTGGCGCTCCGTCGGCGACGTCGCCTACCTCGACGAGGAGGGCTTCGTCTACATCTGCGACCGCAAGAAGGACATGATCATCTCGGGCGGCGTGAACATCTACCCGGCCGAGATCGAGGCCGCGCTCTATGAGCACCCCCAGATCCTCGACGTCGCGGTGTTCGGCATCCCCGACGAGGAGTGGGGCGAGCGGGTGCACGCCGTCGTGCAGCCCAAGCCGGGCGAGATCATCGACATCGAGGAGCTGCGCGTCTTCGCCGGCGCGCGCCTCGCGCGCTACATGCAGCCGCGCGAGTACGAGCTGCGCGACGAGCTGCCCCGCACCGAGGCGGGGAAGCTGTTGAAGCGGGTGCTGCGCGACGAGTACTGGCGCGACCGCGACCGGGCCGTCTGAGGACCGGTGGGGCGCCTCCTCGCCGAGCACGAGTCGCTCGCCCTCCTCGCCGACCAGGGCGTCCCGGTGGTGCACGAGACGGTCGCGGCCACCCCGGCCGACGCGGCCGCGGCCGCGGCCCGCCTCGGCAGCCCGGTCGTCGTCAAGCTGACCGGCGCCGGCGTGGGGCACAAGACGGAGCGGGGGCTCGTCCGCCTCGGCGTCGACGGCCCGGGGGCGGCGGCGGACGCGGCGACCGAGCTCCTCGCAGCCGCTCGTCCCGACGACGGGGCGGTCGCCGTGGTGGTCGCGCCGATGGTCCAGGGCACGCGGGAGCTGCTCGTCGGCGCGCACCGGGACCCGCAGTTCGGCCCGTGCGTGCTCGTCGGTGTCGGCGGCATCCTCGCCGAGGCCCTCGACGACGTCGCCGTGCGCCTCGCGCCACTCGACGGGCGGGACGCGCACGAGATGCTCGACGACCTGCACGCGGCACGGGTCCTCGGGCCGTTCCGCGGCGAGCCGCCCGTCGACCGCGACCAGGTGGCGCGCGTGCTCGTCGCGCTCGGCGCCCTCGCGGCGGGACGCGACGACATCGTGTCGATCGACGTGAACCCCCTCGTCATCGTCGACGGCGCGCCGGTCGCCGTCGACGCGCTCGTCGAGCTGGCGTGAGCGCGCGCCTCGACCCCCGGCGCTTCGCCGCGCTCTTCGACCCCCGCGGCGTCCTCGTCGCCGGCGTCTCCGCGCATCCCGGGAAGTTCGGGTTCGTGGCGCTCCACAACATCCTCACCCAGGGCTACGCCGGCGAGGTGTACGGCACGAACCTCGAGGGCGGCACCGTGCTGGGCGTCCCCATGCTGCGCAGCGCCGACGACCTCCCGGCCGACGCGGCGGTCGACCTCGTGTTCGTGTGCACGCCCGCGCCCGCGAACCCCGACCTGCTGCGCGCCTGTGCCGGACGGGGCATCGCGGCGGCGTTCGTCACCTCGGCCGGCTACGGCGAGGCGGGCGACGCCGGCCGCGCCGCGGAGCGCGACCTCGTCTCGCTCGCCGACGAGCTCGGCGTCCTGCTTGCCGGGCCGAACGGCCAGGGCCTCGTGTCGACGCCGGCGAGCCTGTGCGCCCAGATCGTGGCCCCCTACCCGCCGGCCGGGCGG
>JBPYDT010000014.1:0-2579 GCA_051986275.1 Acidimicrobiia bacterium
CGTCGCCGCCATCATGTCCGTCCCCGCCTCGGGGAGATAGAAGAACTTCTGCAGCCCGTCGCCGAGACCGACCCCGAAGACCCCGCCCGAGCCGATGCCGATGATGGCCTGGACGAGCTGAAAGCCGGAGCCCTGCGGGTCGTGCCAAGGGTGGAGGAAGGCGAGCAGGCGCGCGCGGCTATAGGGCTCGGCCCACATCACCGCGAGCGCGAGCACGGCGACCACCCCGAGCGCCGAGAGGAGGACGCGCGTCGGCGTCCCCGCGACGAGCAGGATCGACGTGAGCATGATGAAGAGCACGATCGTGGTGCCGAGGTCGGGCTCGGCGACGAGCAGGAGCGCGTAGACGCCCGAGAGGAGGCCGATCGGGCGGGCGAGCTCGCGCAGCGTTCGCGGGGCTGGCCGGCGGGCGAGGTAGGCGGCGGCCCACACCGCCACCGCGAACTTGGCGAGCTCCGAGGGCTGGAAGAGGACGGGGCCGAGCGAGAGCCAGCGCCGGGCGCCGTTGAGGGCGGGCCCGACGACGAGCACCGCCGCGAGCAGCGCGAGCGAGCCGAGCACGAGCGTGGGCGCGAACGCCCGCAGGCGGCGGAAGTCGATCCGCTGGGCGAGCACCATGAGGACGATCCCCGCCACCGCGTAGGCCGCCTGGCGCTCGACGTAGTAGTTGGGGTTGCCGCCGTCGACCGCCGCGGGGTCCGAGGTCGCCGAGTACACCATCACGATCCCGAACGCGACCAGCGCCAGCGTGACGAGGATCAGGATCCTCGCCTCGAGCTCTCCCCTCCGCACCCCTCGGAGTTCGACCGCCGCACCCGGAATCCTCGGCCTACCGCCACGTCCCGCCGCGGTCGAGGCACGGGCGCCGGGGCGCCAATCGCGATCCTCACGCCGTGCCGCCCACGAACGGCCCCGTCGCCGCTGGGGCGGCCGGCTGCCCGATGCCACGCCGCCCGCGAGCGTCGCAACGCCCGCCCACGCGTAGGCAGCAGGCCGTTACTTGATCACGACGAAATAGGACTTCCTGCCGACGAAGGCCGGGTAGAAGAACCACTGCCCGGCTGGCAGGTCGACCGTCACGCTTCGTCTGCCGACGAAGCCGGCGCGCGCGAGTGTGAGCGCGGGCTCGTTGAGCTGCTGGATGATGAAGGCCGTCTTCTTGCTCCTGTCGCTGACCGCGATCGTGTAGCGGCCAGCGACGAGCGTCGAGACCTTCCTCCCCTTGAAGGTCAGGGCGAGCTTCCCCGCCGCGCTCACACTCGCCTCGAGCGTCCCCTGGAAGGGGGCGACGCCGCGGGTCGCCGTGCCGACGGGGCCGGAGGCGGAGCCCTGGCCGCCCGAAGGCTGGGTCGCGGTCGGATCGGCGGGGGCGGCGGGCGAGACGGGCGAGCCCGATGCGGTGGTCGTGAAGCCCACGTCGGCGACGGACGGCTGGGTGTTGTCGACCGCGGTGTAGGTCGAGCTGGGCGCGAAGGTCGCGGTGAGGAGGGCGAAGTTGCCGTCCCCGTCCTCGAGCGTCGTCGAGAGGTCGACCCCGGGGCCGGTGAGCTGAAACTCGACCGAGCCCCTGCACGCGGTGTCGTCGCTGATGCCCACGAGGTCGACGGAGGCGAACTCGGTCGGTGTGTTGACCTCGACCTGGTAGTCGCCGGGCGGGATCGAGGTCACGGGGCTCCCCGAGTCGTTCGTGATCGTGAACGTGCAGTTCATCGCGTAGTTGACGTAGAGGGTCGGCAGTTCGGCGCGCGCGGCGCGCGCGCCGATCGACGCGAGCGCGGCCGTTGCCGCGAGCACCGCGATCGACCTCGGCAAGCGCGTGGGGCGAACGGGCATTCGAGCGACCTCCAGCGGAACGGGGCCAGAACGACGGGAGGGCCCCACGCCGTGGGGCCCTCCCGTTGTAGCGCGTCTGCGCCGGTTTGGCTACATGAGCACGCCGGCGGCCTTGAGGGCGCCGCGGGCGTTGGCGGCGTTCATCGGCGTGTAGCGGATGCGGGCACCCGTGGCGTCGAAGAACGCGTTCGCGATCGAGCCGGCGATCGCCGCCGTGGGCGGCTCGCCCGAGCCGGTGAGCGTCCAGCCCTGGTTGAACGCGTTGGTGTTCCCCTGGGCGACGTTGGCGCTCATGTCGCCGGGGACGACCGTCACGTACTGGCCGGGGTGGACGTTCACGAGCGTGACCGAGGGGGCCGCCACGAAGCGCAGGATCGGGTAGCTGACCCAGTCGAGAGTGGTCAGCCGCTCGGTGTTCCAGGTCGCCTGCTCGGCCATCGCCCGCGAGAGGCCCTGGAGCGCCGCGCCGCTCATCTGGTTGGTGACGAGCTGCGGGCCGATCGTGACCCCGTTGTTCTGGGCGATGTAGAGGTGCTTGGGCGTGATCACGCCCGTCTTCATGTTCACCTGCACCTCGGCGACGATCGCGACCTGGCTCGAGGCGAAGGTGCCGAACCCGAAGCCGCGGCCGCTGCGAAGCACACCGGTCTGCTTGATCGAGTTGGCGACCCGCGGCTGCCAGCCGGCGGCCTGGGTCGCGCCGTCCATCACCGCGAGCCAGCGTGCCCCGAGCGTGCCGATGGTCG
>JBPYDT010000015.1:0-5421 GCA_051986275.1 Acidimicrobiia bacterium
TGGACCTCGGCCTCACGGCTCGCCGCGCCGCGGTCGCGGCCGGCTCGAAGGGGCTCGGACGAGCGTGCGCCGTCGCGCTCGCCGCCGAGGGCGCCCGCGTGGCCATCTGCGGGCGCGACCAGGCCACCGTCGAGGCCACAGCCGCCGAGCACGGCCTCGTCCCGATCGTCGCGGACGTGTCGACCCCCGAGGGCGCCGCCGGCTTCGTGCGGGACGCCCGAGGGGCGCTGGGTCGCATCGACGTGCTCGTCCCCAACGCAGGCGGCCCGTCGCCCGGCCGGTTCGCGGACATCACCGACCCCGACACGTACGCCCAGGCGTTCGCGCTCAACGCCCTGTCGACGATCACGATGTGCATCGAGGCCGTGCCCGCGATGCAAGCGCAGCGCTGGGGACGCGTCGTCGCGATCACCTCGATCGCCGTGCGCCAGCCCATCCCGACCCTGATCCTGTCGAACACGGCCCGGGCCGGCGTCACCGGGTTCCTGAAGACGCTCGCCCGCGAGGTCGCGGCGGACGGGGTGACGGTGAACTCGCTGCAGCCCGGCCTCCACGCCACCGACCGGATGCTCCAGCTGAGCGGCGGGCGGGACGGCGCGGCCGCGGGCATCCCCGCCGGGATGCTGGGCCAGCCCGACGACTTCGGCGCGGTCTGCGCGTTCCTCTGCTCGGAGCACGCCCGCTTCCTGACGGGCGCGGCGATCCCGGTGGACGGCGGCGCCGACGCTGGGCTGCAGTAGAGCGATGCTGCGCCACGTCGTGATGTTCACCTGGAACGACGCCGCGACCCCGGCCGCGCTCGAGGAGATCGTGGCCGCGCTGCGCGCACTGCCCGGCCAGATCCCCGAGCTGCGCGCCTACCACGTCGGGCCCGACGTCGGCCTCGACGACGGCAACGTCGACTTCGCGGTCGTCGCCGACTTCGACGACGAGGCCGGCTGGCGCGCCTACATGGAGAACCCGGTGCACCGGGCGGTGCGCGAGCGACTCCTACGGATCGCCGCGTCACGGACCGCGGTGCAGTACGAGTGGTCCTGAGGAGGGCGTGCAGACCCTCGCGTACGCTGGCGTGATGCCCGGCCGGCGGGTGCTGACGATCCCGAACCTGATCTCGGTCCTGCGCCTGGCTTGTGCGCCCGTGCTCGTGTGGCTGCTGCTCGGCGTCGACAACCAGACGGCAGCCTTCGTGCTCCTCGCCGTGCTCGGCGCCACCGACTGGGTGGACGGCTGGATCGCCCGGCACTACGACCAGGGCAGCGAGCTGGGGAAGATCCTCGACCCCACGGCCGACCGGATCCTCCTGCTCACCGCGGGCGTGGCGTTGGTGATCGAGGGCAGCCTGCCGGTCGCGGTCGGCGTCGCGGTCTTGACGCGCGAGGTCCTCGTGGCGGTCGCCACGCTGGCGCTCGCCGCGGCGGGGGCGCGCCGCATCGACGTCCGGTGGGCCGGGAAGGCCGGGACCCTCGCGCTGATGTTCGGCCTGCCCGGCTTCCTGCTCGTGCACATCGTCGACCCGGGGACCGCGCGCACGGTGATCCTCTCGCTCACGTGGCTGGCGACGATCGGCGGGCTGATCCTCAGCTACTGGGCGGCCGCGGCGTACGTGCCGGCCGCCCGGGAGGCGCTGCGTGAGGGACGGCTGGCGCGCGCCCAGCAGGTCGCGGCGTGAAGGCGGTCATCCTCGCCGGCGGGGAGGGGACGCGGCTGCGCCCGCTGACCAGCAACCAGCCCAAGCCGATGCTGCCGCTCGTGAACCGGCCGATGATGGAGCACATCCTCGCCCTGCTCGCGCAGCACGGCTTCGACGACGTGGTCGTGACCGTCGCGTACCTGGCGAACCAGCTCCGCACGTACTTCGGGGACGGCTCCGACTTCGGCGTGACCATGCGGTACGCGACCGACGAGGCGCCGCTCGGCACCGCCGGGTCGGTGCGCAACGCCGCGGCCGAGCTCGACGACACGTTCCTCGTCATCTCGGGGGACGTGCTCACCGACATCGACCTCACCGGCTTCGTGAAGGCCCACCGGGACAGCGGCGCGGTGGCGTCGATCGGCCTGAAGCGGGTCGAGAACCCGCTCGAGTTCGGGATCGTGATCACCCGCCCCGACGGGACAATCGAGCGGTTCCTCGAGAAGCCGTCCTGGGGCCAGGTCTTCTCCGACACCATCAACACCGGCATCTACGTCCTCGAGCCGCGCGTCTTCGACTTCATCCCCGACGGCGAGGTCGTGGACTTCTCGGGCGACGTGTTCCCGGCCGCGCTCGAGAAGGGGCTCACCCTGCACGGCCACGTGGCCGACGGCTACTGGGAGGACGTCGGCAGCATCGAGTCGTACCTGCAGGCGCACGCCGACGTGCTCGACGGACGGGTCCGGGTCGACGTCGGCGGCTTCCAGGTCGCCGAGCGCGTCTGGCTGGGGGAGGGCGCCGAGCTCGACCCCGACGCGCGCGTCGACGGACCGCTGGTGATCGGCGACAACTGCCGGGTCGAGGCCGGCGCGCACCTCGCGGAGTACACGGTGCTCGGGACCGACGTCGTCGTCCGCGACGAGGCGTCCGTCGTCCGGTCCGTGCTCCACGACCACGTGTACGTGGACCGCGGCGCGAGCCTGCGGGGCGCCGTCGTGGGGCGCTCGAGCGACGTGCGCGAGCACGCCCGGCTCGAGGAGGGCAGCGTCGTCGGCGACGACTGCTTCATCGGCCCCCGCGCGTCGGTGAGCGCGGGCGTGAAGATCTACCCGTTCAAGACGGTCGACGCCGACGCGGTCGTCAACTCGTCGATCATCTGGGAGACGCGAGGCGCCCGCACCCTCTTCGGCCGCGGCGGGATCCGCGGCCTGGCCAACGTCGACGTGACCCCCGAGGTCGCCGTGCGGGTGGCGATGGCCTACGGGACGGCGCTGACCCGCGGCGCGGTCGTCACCGCGAGCCGCGACACGAGCCGCGTCGCCCGCGCGCTGAAGCGCGCCCTGATCGCCGGGCTGAACTTCGCCGGGGTGACCGTCGAGGACGTCGAGCTCGCCACCGTCCCGCTGACTCGGTTCCAGGTGCGCAACAGCCACGCGCAGGGCGGCGTCACCGTCCGGCTCGTGCGCGGCGACCCCGACAGCGTCGAGCTGCGCATCTTCGACGCCGACGGCCGCGACCTCGACGCCGGGACGCAGCGCCGCATCGAGCGGCTGCTCTACCGCGAGGACTACCGGCGGGCCTTCGCCGGCGACGTCGGGGAGATCATCTACCCGCCGCGCGCGATCGAGTTCTACACGGCGGCGGTCGAGCGGTCGGTGGACGCCGGGCGGCTGAGCGACCGCCCGGCGAAGGTCGTCCTCGACTACTCGTTCGGCGCGGCGTCGGTCGTGCTGCCGACGGTGCTGGGCAAGCTCAGCGCCGAGGTGCTCGCGGTGAACCCCTACGCCAGCACCGCGGCGGTCACGGCGACCGAGCCGGAGGTCCAGCGGGCCCGGATGGCCGAGCTCGTGAAGGCCTCGGGCAGCCAGCTCGGCTACATCGTCGAGCCGGCCGGCGAGACGGCGACGATCGTCGACGACGCGGGCCACGCGCTGAGCGACGACGAGGCGCTGCTCCTGCTGCTCAAGCTCCTGGGCGAGACGACACCGAGCCTGCGCGTCGTGCTGCCCGTGTCGGCGACCGGCTACGCGGCCCGCCTCGTCGAGGCGGCCGGCGGCGAGGTCGTGTGGTCGAAGCTCGACGACGCGGCGGTCATGGAGGCCGTGTCGTCGCCCGGCGTGCATTTCGGGGCGTCGAGCGGCGGCGGGTTCATCTGGCCGGCGTTCCTCCCGGCGTACGACGCGATGGCGACGCTGGCCCAGCTCCTCGACCTGCTCGCCGAGACGGGCTGGCGCGTCTCCGACGTCGTCGGCACGCTCCCCGCGATCCACGTCGTCCACCGGACGGTGCCGACCCCGTGGGAGCGCAAGGGCGCCGTGATGCGCGAGCTCATCGAGCACCCCCCGCCGGGCGAGGTCGTGCTCATCGACGGCGTGAAGGTGACGGGCGACGACGGGTGGACGCTCGTGCTGCCCGACCCCGAGGACCCGGCGACGCACGTCTGGGCCGAGGCGGCGACGACGGCCGACGCCGAGCGGCTGGCGGGGGAGCGGGCGCGCGCCGTCGACGACGCGCTCCAGTAGCCTGCCCCGGCCAGCCCGAGGGAGGCCCGGTGGAGTACCCGACCGACCGCCAGTACAGCCAGGAGCACGAGTGGGTCGTCGTGAGCGGCGACACGGCGCGGATCGGGATCACCGACTACGCGCAGGACTCGCTCGGCGACATCGTGTTCGTGCAGGTGCCCGACGTCGGCCTCGAGGTCGTGGCGGGCGCGTCGTGCGCCGAGGTCGAGTCCACGAAGTCGGTGTCGGAGATCTACTCGCCCGTCTCGGGCACGGTCAGCGCGGTGAACGAGGCGCTCGCCGACGAGCCCGAGCGCATCAACCGCGACCCCTACGGCGAGGGGTGGATCTTCACCCTGACGATGATCGACGCGGGCGAGCTCGACGCGCTCATGGACGCCGCCGCGTACCAGCACCTGGTGGAGCAGGCCTGAGGCGCCACGGTCGTTGAAGGCTCAGGGGGGCGTCGGTACCCTCGAGAGCATGCGCTGCGCCCGATGCGGCCACGAGAACGAGGCGCCGGCGAACTTCTGCTCGTCGTGCGGCGCGTCGCTCGGTGACGCCGACGAGACCACCGCGTCGCTCGGCCTGCTCGAGGACCGCCAAGAGCTCGAGGAGCAGCTCGGCGACCTGCTCTCCGACCTGCCGGACGACACCGGGATCCTCGTCGTGCGGCGCGGCCCGAACGCCGGGAGCACGTTCGCGCTCGACACCGAGAGCACCAGCATCGGCCGCCACCCGGACTCGGACCTGTTCCTCGACGACGTGACCGTGTCGCGCCGGCACGCGGTCATCCGGCGCATCCACGGCGGCTACGAGATCTCCGACGTCGGGTCGCTGAACGGCACGTACGTCGACGGGGAGCGCATCGATCGCGTCCCGCTGGCGGACATGGACGAGGTGCAGATCGGCCGGTTCGTGCTCGTCTTCCTCCTGGCCGGGCGGACGGAGGCCACGGCGTGACCGTCCCCACCCGCGACCCGCAGCACCTCTCGATCGGCGAGGTGCTCAGCTCGCTGCACGACGAGTTCCCTGACGTCACCGTGTCGAAGATCCGGTTCCTCGAGAGCCAGGGGCTGATCGACCCGGAGCGCACCCCGTCGGGGTACCGGCGGTTCTACGCGGCGGACGTGGAGCGGCTCCGCTGGATCCTCGTGCAGCAGCGCGACCACTTCCTCCCGCTCCGCGTGATCAAGGAGCGCCTCGACCACTACGGCCCACAAGGCGCGCCGCCGCTCTCCAACGGCGATCAGCCCACCAAGGCGGCCACCCCGGCGACGCGCGCCCCGG
>JBPYDT010000016.1:0-3004 GCA_051986275.1 Acidimicrobiia bacterium
CCGCCCGAGCACCCCGCAGGCTGGGGCGGCGTGGGCGGCCCACCCACCCCGCCCGGCGGCGGGTACGGGAGCGGGCCGCCGCAGCCGCCCGGCATCCCTCCGGGGGGTGGCCGGCGCCGGCGGCGGCGCCGCAGCGGGGCCTTCGGCGCGGTCGTCGCGGCGACCGCGCTGGCGCTCGCGGCCGGCGGGATCCTCGCCTACGCCTCGAACGGCAACTCGAACCCGTTCAGCACCAGCTCGCCCCCGTCGACCGCGGCGCGGTCGGTCAGCCAGGCCAAGGTCGATCCCACGGGCATCGCGAACAACGAGGACCCGGCGATCGTCGACGTCACCTCCACGCTTGCCGGGCAGGAGGGCGAAGCGGCCGGCACCGGCATGATCCTCACGTCAACTGGCGAGATCCTCACCAACAACCACGTGATCGAGGGCTCCGACTCGATCAGCGTCAAGCTCTCCAACGGTGACCGCACCTACCCGGCGAGGGTGCTCGGGACCGATGTCATCGACGACGTCGCCGTCATCCAGGCGGAGGGCGCGTCGGGCCTGCCCACGATCACGCTGGGCAACTCGTCGCAGGTGTCCGTCGGCGACGCCGTCGTCGCCATCGGGAACGCGTACAACAAGCCCGGCGCGCCAACCGTGACCCAGGGGACGATCACGGGCCTCAACCGCGCCATCAGCGTCCGCAGCGACCTCGGTGAGAACGAGCAGCTGAGCGACCTCATCGAGACGAACGCGCAGCTCGAGCCCGGAAACTCGGGCGGTCCGCTCTTCGACGCGACAGGTCGCGTCATCGGGATGAACACCGCCGCGGCGCAAGGCAACATCCCCGAGAGCGGGACCAACGACGGCTACGCGATCCCCGTCAACGACGCGCTCACGATCGTGCACCAGATCGAGAGCGGCAAGAGCAGCGGCAACGTCAGCGCCGGCAACGAGGGGTTCCTCGGCGTCGACGTCTCCGACAACGGCGGCGGCGGCGGGTTCGGCGGTGGCTTCGGTGGCGGCGGCCGGTTCGCCGACGGCAACGGCGGCGGCAACGGGGTGGTCATCACGGGCGTGCAGTCCGGCAGCCCAGCCGACAACGCCGGCCTGACCCAGGGCGACCAGATCACCTCGGTCGACGGGCAGGCGATCACCTCCGCCAACCAGCTGACGCAGATCATCTCGACGAAGCACCCCGGCGACACCGTGAAGATCGTGTGGACCGACAGCTCGGGCGACCAGCAAAGCGCGTCGGTCCGGCTCGGCTCCCGCCCCTCCGCCGCCTGACCGGCCGGGCCGCGGCCCGCGTCGCCCTCAGACGCCCCGACCCAGCGCCTCGATCACCGGCGCGGTCGCGTCGGCGTCGCGGGTGACGAAGTACGAGAAGCCCCACCGTTCGCGGACGCGGTGCAGCTGCTCGACGATCTCCGTCACCGACCCGACGAGGATGTACGGCGACGAGAGGAGCACCGCCGGGTCGGCCCCGGTCAGCGCGGCGAGCGGCGCGACGGCCCCCTCGCGGTCGTCGGTGATCGCGAGGTGCTGGACCAGCGCGTTGAGCTCGAGCGCCGGCAGCCGCGGCCCCGCCGCGGCGCGCACGACCGCGACCTTGCGGTCGATGCTGGCGTCGTCCCACGCCACGTCGTGCGTCTGGCCGTCCGCGCGGGTCCGGCCGAGCCCCGTGAAGCCCACGATGTCCGCCTCCCTCGCCGCGAGCTGCAGGACGCGGTCGCCGTTGCCCCCGACGAGCAGACGGGGCCGGCGGACCGGGAACAGCTGGTGCGCCGCCAACCGGTACGCCTCCCCCTCGAAGGTCACCGCGTCGCCGTCGAAGAGGCGGCGCAGCACCGCGACCGCTTCCTCGAGACGCGCGACGCGCGCCGCCGGCGGGTCGAACGGCACCCCGACCTCGGCGTACTCGGGAGCGGCGTGACCGGCACCGAGTCCCAGCTCGAGGCGGCCCTCGCTCACGAGATCGAGCGTCGCGGCCTCGCGGGCGAGGAGCGCAGGGTGCCGCCAGTCGTTGTTGAGCACGAGCGTTCCGAGCCGCAGGCGGGTGGTCGCCTCGGCGAGGGTGGCGAGCGCGACCACCGGGGCCAGGAGGCCCTCGACGAGATGGTCGGCGACGACGATCGTGTCGAACCCGAGATCCTCGGCTCGACGCCCGACCGCGACCAGCTCGCCGCGGGTCTCGACGCGTGGGACTTGGAGGCCGAACCGGAAGGCGCCCGTCACGCGCCCGAGTGTGTCTCCGAGACGCGGCGGACGCGGTTCCCGGGTGCTTTCATGGCGTCCCGTGGCGCATGACCGGCCCGTGCGCATCCCCGGCCTGCGTCGCTACGGAAGGCCGCCCTATCGGGTGGCCGTCCTGCACGGCGGGCCGGGCGCGCCGGGCTACCTCGCGCCCGTGGCCGCCCGACTCGCCGGCCGACGCGGGGTGCTCGAGCCGCTGCAGCTTGCGCCGTCGGTCGCGGGCCAGCTGGACGAACTCGAGGCGCTGCTCGCCGACGGCGACGCCCGGTACCCGCTCACGCTCGTCGGGCACTCGTGGGGGGCGGTGCTCGGCTACCTCTTCGCCGCGCACCACCCAGACCGAGTGCGGCGGCTGATCCTCGTCGCGAGCGCGCCGTTCGACGAGGCGGGCGGCGAGGCGACGTTGGCGACGCGGTTGTCGCGCCTCGACGCCGACGACCGGCGGGCGGCGAGGCACGCGCAGGCCCTCGTGGCGGACGACGACGCGTCCGCGTCGGCTCGGCACGCAGCCATGGAGGAGATCGACCGGCTGTTCGGCGGCGTCGACGCGTGGGACCCGGTCACGCTCGACGTTGGAGCGCTCGGCGATTGGCCCGAGGTGTATGACGCGGTGTGGCGCGAGGTCCGGGCGATGCGCGTCAGCGGTGAGCTGGTCGCGCTCGGCGCGCGGGTCCGATGTCCTGTGCTCGGGATCCACGGCGACTTCGACCCGCATCCAGGTCGCGGCGTGCGAGAGCCGCTCGAGCCCGTGCTCGCCGACTTCCGG
>JBPYDT010000017.1:0-96073 GCA_051986275.1 Acidimicrobiia bacterium
GCCGCACGGCCGCCGCGGCCTTCGCCGGGGTGCGGCGGTAGGCCCGCTCGGCCGGTCGGCGACCGATCGGGAGAATCCTGGAGCGAGCTGTCGATTCGCCGGGTCGTCGTTCGTCTTCTGGGCGACCGAACCCCCAGAGGAGGACACCCCATGAAGTACGTGCTGTTCATCCACCAGGGCGACTCGCCGACGCCGCTCGACCAAGACGCCTGGGCCACCCTCTCCGAAGAGGAGCAGAAGCGGGTCTACGCGGACTACCAGGCCGTCAACGCGACGCCGGGCGTCACCCCCGGCACCGGGCTCCAGCCGCCGGAGACCGCCACGACCGTGCGCGTCCAGGACGGCAAGACCCTCACGACCGACGGACCGTTCGTGGCGACGAAGGAGGCGCTCAACGGCTTCCTGATCTACGAGGCCGACGACCTCGACGCGGCGATCGAGCTCGCCGCCAAGATCCCGGCCGCCCGGCTCGGTGGCGGGATCGAGGTGCGCCCGGTCCACGAAGGGAAGTGGTGACCGTCCTCGATCAGACCTTCCGCGACGAGTGGGGTCGCGTCGTCGCCGCCCTGATCGGCTCCCTCGGCGACTTCGATGTCGCCGAGGAAGCCGCGCAGGAGGCGTTCGCGATCGCCGCCGAGCGCTGGCCGAAGGACGGCTACCCGGCCAACCCGCGCGCCTGGCTCATCACGACGGCCCGCAACCGCGCGATCGACCGCCTGCGGCGCACCCAGACGCTGGCGGAGAAGACGGCCCTGCTCGCGACCACCGAGGAGCCCGAGCCACCGATGGACACGACGTTCCCCGACGAGCGACTCGAGCTCGTCTTCACGTGCTGTCACCCTGCGCTGGCGATGGAAGCCCAGGTCGCGCTCACCCTGCGCACCCTCGGCGGGCTCTCGACCGACGAGATCTCCCGAGCGTTCCTGGTGCCCGAGCCGACGATGGCGCAGCGCCTCGTGCGCGCCAAGCGCAAGATCAAGGCGGCCGCGATCCCGTTCCGGGTGCCGCCGCCCCACCTCCTCGCGGAGCGGCTGAGCGCCGTGCTCGCCGTCATCTACCTGATCTTCAACGAGGGCTACGGCGGACGCGGCGAGCTCGCCGCCGAGGCCCTGTGGCTCGGCCGGGCGCTCGTGGAGCTGCTGCCCGACGAGCCCGAGCCGCGCGGGCTGCTCGCGATGATGCTGCTGCACGATTCCCGGCGCGACGCCCGGTACCGCGACGGGGAGCTCGTGCTGCTGGCCGACCAGGACCGCTCGCTCTGGGACGACGAGGAGCTCGCCGCCGGTCGACGAGCGCTCGCGGACGCGCTGGCGATGGGGGGTCGCGGGCCATACGTCCTCCAGGCCCTGATCGCCTCCCTCCACGCGGCGGAAGCGTGCGACTGGGGCGCGCTGGCCACGCTGTACGGCGAGCTGGCCGAGCTCACGGGCTCGCCCGTGGTCGAGCTGAACCGCGCCGTCGCGGTGGCCGAGGCCCAAGACGCCGCCGCGGGGTTACGCCTCGTCGACGACCTCGTCCTCGACGACTACCTCTATCTCCATACGACTCGAGGCGAGCTGCTCCGACGGCTCGGACGGAACGACGAGGCCGGCGACGCCTACCGCCGCGCGCTCACGCTGGTCGATGATGCCGCCGAGCGGCGCTGGATCGAGCGGCGGCTGGACGAGGTCGCCGCGGGCGACGGCCGGGCCTGACCTGCGTTCGCACCGTCCGCCGCGGCCGCATCACGGCGCTGCCGACCGCGCGGGAGACGTGGCGCACCTCCAACGATGCTCGAGGCTCTCGAGCACCCTTGGAGGTGCCGGGATTCGAACCCGGGTGTTCCGTGATGTCAGTGGGGCTTCTCCGAGCGCAGCCGGTGAGCAAAGTCTCAGGGCGCCACCGCTCACCGGCGGCTGTGGCGTCCCCAGCCCCGCTGTGATGTCCCGCCAGGCCGCGGGGCCCGTCCTGGCGGTGAGCCGCTCATCATGACGCCCGCTTCCGGCCGAGCGGCCGGGCCGGAGCGAACGCGCGGCCCTTAGGCCGCGAGCGCGAGGTTGTCCTCGGCGTTTATTTGGTGTTGCCGGCTCTTTCGCGACGATCCGGCGACGTCGGCTCGCTTCACCCGCCTCGATCCACGGAATCGAAGCCACGCACCCCCTTGTCAAGGTGCACCGTCGTGCGCGTGACGGCGCGTCACCACTCTACCGGGGAGGCCGTGGGCGCCCGACGGGCCAGACGGCGGGCGCGGGGTCACACCGGCCGGCGCTCGCGGCGGTCCTTCATGGCTCGCTCCACGTCTCGGCGCGCGTCGCGCTCGGCCAGTGTGCGGCGTTTGTCGTAGGTCCGCTTGCCCCGGGCGACGCCCAGCTCGACCTTGACCCGGTGATCCTTGAAATACAGCTGGAGCGGCACCAGCGTCATGCCGCGCTCGGCCGTCATTCGGGTGAGCTCGTCGATCTCGCGCCGGTGCAGGAGGAGCTTGCGCGGCCGCTCCGGTTCCAGCTCGTCGCGTGCGTACTGATACGGGGCGACGTGCATGCCGTGGAGCCACACCTCGTGGTCGGAGACCCGCGCGTACGAGTCCTGCAGGTTGGCCCGACCCTCACGCAGCGACTTCACCTCGGATCCGGCGAGGACGATGCCGCACTCGTACGTCTTGAGGATCTCGTAGTTGTACCGGGCGCGGCGGTTGCGCACCGTCGGCGACCGACCGGCCTTCGCGTTCGATCGTGCCGGCATCCGCCGACGGTACCGTGCGGCGATGCAGAACCGCCTCACTGATCTGCTCGGGGTCGAGTACCCGATCCTGCAGGCGCCGATGGGCTACATCGCCCGGGCGCAGCTTGCGTCTGCCGTCTCGAACGCGGGCGCGCTCGGGATCATCGAGACCTCGTCGGGTCAGCTCGACCAGGTGCGGGGCGAGATCGAGAAGATGCGAGACCTGACCGACAAGCCGTTCGGCGTGAACATCGCACAGATGCTCGTGCGCGACCCGGGGATCGTCGACTTCGTCCACGACCAGGGCGTGCGGTTCGTCACGACGTCGGCCGGCAACCCGGTGACGTACACCGAAGCGCTCCACGAGGCCGGGATCACGGTCTTCCACGTCGTTCCGTCGCTGCGGGCGGCGCTCAAGGCCATCGCGGCCGGGGTCGACGGGATCGTCGCGGAGGGCGGCGAGGGGGGCGGCTTCAAGGCGAGCCGAGACGTCGCGACGATGGTCCTGACGCCGCTCGTCTGCTCCCGGGTCGACGTGCCGGTCGTGTCCGCCGGCGGGATCTGCGACGGTCGCTCGATGGCGGCGGCCTTCGCCCTCGGAGCCGAGGGCGTGCAGATGGGCACCCGGATGGTGTCCGCCGCCGAGTCACCGGTCCACCAGCGGTACAAGGACCTGGTCGTCGAGACGCCCGAGACCGGGACGGTGTTCCTCAACCGGTGGCACAAGCCGTCGTTCCGCGTGCTCGCCACGGAGCGCAGCGAGGCGCACGAGCGTGCGGACGAGCAGGTGGTACTGGGGACGCTCGACGGGATCCTCTCCCTCTACTTCGAGGGCGACCTCGACGCGGCGTTCGCCTTCGGCGGTCAGGTCGCGGGCCGGATCGACGCCGTCGAATCGGTCGACGACATCATTCGCGAGACGATGGCCGAGTTCCACGAGGTGATCGCCGAGCTCGCTCGCCGCTATCCGGCTCATCGCTAGCATCCCGCCGTGGCACCGTCCGGTTCGATTCTCGGCAATCCGGTCGCGCGGGTCGAGGACCCGCGCATCCTGCGCGGCGAGGCGACCTACTTCGACGACTTGGCGCCCGCGGGCACGGCGCACGTCGCGTTCGTGCGGTCGACGATCGCCCACGCCCGCGTGACCTCGGTCGACACCCGCGACGCCGAGACGATGCCGGGCGTGATCGCGGTCCACACCAGCCAGACGCTGAAGCTCGACCCGGTGCTGGGCTTCGTGATGCTCCCGCCCGTCTTCAGCCGTCCCGCCTTGGCCGACGGGACGGTCCGCTTCGTCGGCGACATCGTGGCGGTCGTCGCTGCCGAGACGCGCGCGCAGGCGGTGGACGCGGCCGAGCTCGTGGTCGTCGACTACGACCCGCTCCCGACCGTCCTGGACCCCGAGGCGGCCCTTCAAGACGGCGCCCCGCTCTTGTTCCCCGAGCACGGCTCGAACCAGGCGATCGAGTTCAACTTCGGCGAGGACGCGACGGTGCTCGACGGCGCCGACGTCGTCGTGAAGGGCCGGTTCCTGAACCAGCGGGTCGCGCCGCTCCCGATGGAGGCCAACGGGATCCTGATCGAGCCCGGCGACGACGGGACGGTGCTCGTCACCGTCCCCACGCAGTCACCGTTCGGGGTCCGCGACCCGCTCGCCGGCGCGCTGGGTCTCGACCCTGACCAGGTGCGGGTCGTGGCGCCCGCCGTCGGCGGCGGCTTTGGCGCGAAGACCGGCATGTGCTGCGAGCAGCTGGTGGCGGCGACCCTCGCCCGCGACCTCCGGCGCCCGGTGAAGTGGGCCGAGACGCGGTCCGAGAACCTGCTGGCGATGACGCACGGCCGAGGCCAGATCCAGCTCGTCGAGCTCGGGCTTCGCCGCGACGGCTCGTTCGTCGGCGTCCGGGTGAAGGTCATCTGCGACGCCGGCGGCTACCCGGCGGTCGGCGCGTTCCTCCCCTTCCTGACGCGGACGATGGCCCAGGGCGTGTACGCGATCCCGAAGGTCGAGCTGAACGCGGTGAGCGCCGCGACGAACACGACACCCACGGCGGCGTACCGGGGCGCGGGGCGACCCGAGGCGACCGCCTTTCTCGAGCGCATCGTGGACATGGCGGCGGACGAGCTCGGCATCGACCCGGTGGAGCTCCGCAAGCGCAACTTTCTGCCACCCGACGCGTTTCCGCTCACGACGGCGACCGGGGCCAACTACGACGTCGGCGAGTACGCGAAGGCGCTCGACGAGGCGTGCCGGCTCGCGGGCTACGACGCGCTCCGGCGCGAGCAGGCGGCGCGGCGGGCGTCGGGCGACGTGCACCAGCTCGGGATCGGCGTGTCGACCTACGTCGAGATCACCGCGGGCGGACTGTTCCAGGAGTTCGGGGGCGTCGAGGTGCTCGCCGACGGTCTCGTCGTCGCACGCGTCGGGACGTCGGCACACGGCCAGGGGCACGAGACGGCGTTCGCGATGATCGTCGCCCAGCTGCTCGGCGTCCCGATGGAGCAGGTGCGCGTCGTCCAGTCCGACACGGCGCTGGTGCCGCGGGGGAGCGGGACGATGGGGTCGCGCTCGTTGCAGACGGCCGGCAGCGCGCTCTACCGGGCGAGCGAGCAGGTCATCGAGAAGGCGAAGCAGCTCGCGGCTCATCTCCTCGAGGCGAGCCCGGATGACGTCGTGCTGCACGACGGCGGACGCGTCGGCGTCGCCGGCGTGCCCGCGACCGCGCTCACGTGGGCCGAGCTCGCCGGCGCGGCCGAGCAGCCCGACCGTCGACCGGAGGGATGGGAAGGCGGCCTGGCGAGCGAGCTCGACTTCAACCAGGGCGAGGCCACCTACCCGTTCGGCGCGCACGTGGCGGTGGTCGACGTCGACACCGAGACGGGGCGGGTCGAGCTCCTGCGACACGTCGCGGTCGACGACTGCGGCCGGGTGCTCAACCCGCTGCTGGTGGCCGGGCAGCAGCACGGGGGGATCGCGCAAGGCGCGGCGCAGGCGCTCTTCGAGGAGGTCGTCTACGACGACGACGGCAACCCGCTCACCGGCAACCTCATGGACTACGCGATGCCGAGCGCGGCCGAGCTGCCGAGCTTCGAGGCGTCCAACACGGAGACGCCGACCCCGCTCAACCCGCTCGGGGCGAAGGGAATCGGCGAGTCGGGCACGATCGGCTCGACGCCGGCGATCCAGAACGCGGTGGTTGACGGGCTGAGCCATCTCGGCATCCGGCACCTCGACATGCCGTTGACGGCCGAGCGGGTGTGGCGGGCGATCCAGGACGCGCGTGGCGGGGGCTGAATCGTTCGCCGCGCCGGTGCTCGCGCTCTCCGGCGACCAGTACCGCGCCATCGTCGCCCACTGCTACGACGGCCTGCCCGACGAGGCGTGCGGGCTGCTCGCGGGCCCGGTCGACGAGGGCGGCGAGCCGACGGGTCAGGTGAGCACCGTGTACCCGTGCACGAACGCCGACGCCTCGGCTCGCACCTACACCGTGGACTCGCGTGACCTGATCCGGGCCATGCGCGACGCGGAGACGCGCCACGAGGAGCTCGTCGGCGTGTGGCACTCGCACACCCACTCCGACGCCTACCCGTCCGACACGGACGTTCGTCAGGCGATGGAGCCGCACTGGCTCTACGTGCTCGTCAGCTTGCGGCACGCCGAGCCGGTGCTGCGCACCTACCGCATCCGCGACGGAAGCGTCACGGAGTGCGAGGTCGTCGTCGCGGACTCGTAGACTGGCCCGATGCCGGTCGAGGTGCGGCTCCCCACCCTGCTGCGCCCGCACGCGGGCGGCGCCGCCTCGGTCACCGCGGACGGCGCCACGGTGGGCGACGTGTTCCACGAGCTCATCGACCGGTACCCCGACCTCGGCGGCAACCTGGTCGACGACGACGGGCAGCTCCACAAGTTCGTGAACGTGTACCGCAACGACGACGACATCCGGTACCTCGACCAGCTGGACACGAAGGTCGCCGACGGCGACGTCATCTCGGTCCTCCCCGCCGTCGCTGGCGGGTAGCCGACCCGTCGTGGCGGGCGTGCTCCCGCCTCCCGCATCGCACACCGTGACCGTCCAGCGCGCGGGAGCCGCGTCGTGAGAACCGAGTCCGTGCTCGGCGTCATCGGCAACACGCCGCTCGTCGGGATCCACGCGCTCTCCCCGAACCCGGACGTGCGCCTCTACGCCAAGCTCGAGGGCCAGAACCCGGGCGGCTCCTCCAAGGACCGCATCGCGCTCACGATGGTCGACCTCGCCGAGCGCGCGGGAACGCTGCGGCCTGGCGACACGATCCTCGAGCCGTCGTCGGGCAACACCGGGATCGGCCTCGCGCTCGTCGCGAAGCTCCGCGGCTACCGGCTGCGTGTCGTCATGCCGGAGAACGTCTCCATCGAGCGGCGCCAGCTGCTCGAGATCTTCGGGGCCGACATCGTGAACTCGCCCGGCGAGGAGGGCAGCAACGGCGCGATCCGGCTCGCCGAGAAGCTCGCGGCCGACGACCCGACGCAGCGGCTGCTGTTCCAGTACGGCAACCCGGCGAACCCGCTGGCGCACTACGAGGGGACCGGTCCCGAGATCTGGCGTGACTGCCCCGACGTCGACGTGTTCGTCGCTGGGCTCGGCACGAGCGGGACGCTGATGGGCGTCGGCAGGTTCCTGAAGGAACGGAAGCCGTCGGTGCGGATCGTCGCCGTCGAGCCGCCGGCCGGCGAGCTCGTGCAGGGGCTCCGCTCGCTCGACGAGGGGTTCGTGCCGCCGATCTTCGACCCGGCGCTGCTGGACCGGAAGCTCATCGTGCGACCGCGCGAATCGATCACGTGGCTGCGACGGCTCTTGAACGAGTGCGGCGTGTTCGCCGGGATCTCGTCGGGCGCGGCGGTCGCGGGCGCCGTCGCGGCGGCGGGCGAGCTCGACGCCGGCACGGTCGTCGTGCTCCTCCCCGACGGGGGCTGGAAGTACCTGTCGTCCGGCGCGTGGACCGATCCGCTGGACGAGGTCGTCGAGCGCGCCACGAGGATCAACTACTGGTGAGCGTCACCCCGGACCGGGTCGACGACGCGGTCCGCACCCTGCGCCGGGGCGGCCTCGTGGCGTTCCCGACCGAGACGGTCTACGGCCTCGGTGCCGACGCGACGAGCGCGGCCGCGCTGCGCCGCCTCTACGCGGTGAAGGGACGCCCGGCGGACCACCCGGTCATCGTGCACCTGCCCGCGAGGGCGAGCGTCGACGCGACCGTCGGCCCGTGGGGCGCGCCGCTCACCAGCCCGGCTCGCGCGCTCGCCGAGGCGTGCTGGCCCGGCCCGCTCACCCTCGTGGTGCGCCGCGGCCCAGCGGTCCTCGACGAGGTGACCGGCGGTGCGGACACCGTGGGGCTGCGCGTGCCCGACGAGGCGGTCGCGCAGCGGCTGCTCGCGTCGTTCGGGGACGGTGTCGCCGCCCCGTCCGCCAACCGGTTTGGGCAGGTGAGCCCGACGACGGCCGCGCACGTTCGGGCCGACCTCGGCGATGACGTCGACGTCGTCCTCGACGGCGGTCCCTGTCGGGTCGGGGTCGAGTCGACGATCGTCGACTGCAGCGCGGACGCGCCGGTCGTGCTGCGACTGGGCGGGCTCCCCCGTGAGCGGCTCCGCTCGATCCTCGGTTTCCTGCCGGCGGTGCGCGACGACGGTTCGCGGGCGGCGCCCGGCACGCGGCCGTCGCACTACGCGCCCCGCGCCGACGTCGTCGTGGCCGCGGCGGACGACGCCGCGGCGCGCGCCGTGACGCTCGTCACCGCGGGACGCCGCGTGGGGGTGCTGGCGGCGACGCCACCGGCCGGGCTGCCGGCCGAGGTCGAGCGGCTCACCGCGCCGCGCGACGTCGACGAGTTCGCCCACGAGCTGTTCGCGCTGCTGCGGCGGGCGGACGACGACGGCCTTGACGCGCTCGTCGTCGTGCCGCCGCCCGCGACCGGTGTCGGCGCCGCGGTCGCCGACCGGCTCACCCGCGCCGCGGCCGCGTCACACACGCCGGAGCACACCCGGTGAAGGAACCGATCGGCGTGTTCGACTCGGGCCTCGGCGGCCTCACCGTCGTGCGGTCCCTGCTCGACCTCCTGCCCGGCGAGCCGATCCTGTACTTCGGCGACTCGGGACGGTTCCCCTACGGCCCCAAGCCGCGCGAGCAGGTGCTGAAGTACGCGCTCGAGATCGGCGACCTGCTCGTGGACCAGGGCGCCCGCGCGGTCGTCGTGGCGTGCAACAGCGCTGCCGCCGCCGCCCTGGACCCGCTGGCCGACCGTCTCCCGGTCCCGGTGATCGGGGTGATCGAGCCGGGCCTGCAGGCCGCGCGGCGTGCCACCGAGTCACGCCGGATCGGGGTGATCGGCACCGTCGGCACGATCGCCTCGGGGGCGTACCAGCGCGTGGCCACCCGGCTCGACCCGACCTTGGCGGTCACCTGCGCGGCCTGCCCGGGCTTCGTGGAGTTCGTCGAGGCCGGGGACGTCGAGTCCGACCAGGTCCACGTGCTCGCCGAACGGCTGCTCGCGCCGCTGCGTTCTGTCGCCGTCGACACACTTGTGCTCGGTTGCACGCACTACCCCCTCCTGGCTCGTACGATCGGCGATGTCATGGGGCGAGGGGTGGTGCTGGTCTCGAGCGCCGACGAGACGGCGTTCGAGGTCCGCCGGCAGCTGGGCACGGAAGTGTCGGATGCGGTGCGCGCGCGGCCGCGCTTCGTCACGAGCGGCGACCCGGCACAGTTCCGTCGCCTCGGCGCGCGATTCCTCGGCCCGGAGGTCGACGTCGTGGAGGCCTGGTCGTGGAGCTGACGGTGCTCGGATGCTCGGGCTCTTACAACGGGGCGGACGGCCGCGCGTGCAGCGGGTACCTCGTGCGCGAGGGCGACAGCCAGGTGTGGATCGACTGCGGCACGGGCACGTTCGGCGAGTTGCAGCGCCGCGTGCCGGTCGACGAGGTCTCGGCGGTGGTGCTGACCCACGAGCATCCCGACCACGTCGTCGACGTGTACGGGCTCCACGTCATGCTGCGGTACGCGCTCGGTCGCCAGGGCCTCCCCGTGTACGCGCCCGCGGGGCTTGAGCAGCAGCTCGGCACACTCGTCCAAGGCGATTGGGGTGGCACGTTCTCGTGGCAGGCGATCGACAGCGACTCGGAGGTGAACGTCGGGGCGCTCACGCTGCGCTTCTCCCGCACGGACCACCCGCCGCCCACGTACGCGGTGGAGCTCAGCGGCAACGGCTCGCGGCTCGTCTACAGCTCCGACACCGGACCGGGGTGGAGCGTCGAGGCGTTCGCCGGCGGCGCCGACCTGGTGCTGTCCGAGGCGACGTATCTCCACGACGAGAAGCCGGCGCCCATCCACCTCTCGGCGAAGGAGGCGGGCGCGGCGGCCCGCGCCGCGGGGGCCCGCAAGCTCATGCTCACCCACCTGTGGCCGCTGGTCGATCGCCAGGCGGCGGTCGCCGAGGGCTCCGCGGCGTACGGTGAGCCTGTGCTGCTCGCAGAGCCGGGCCAGACGACGATCATCTGACGGCGGGTGCGCGTGTGAGCCCTCGCCGCGACGGGCGTGAGCCCGACGAGCTCCGCCCCATCACGTTCACGCGCGACTTCACCGAGTTCGCCGCCGGGTCGGTCCTCGTCGAGTTCGGCCAGACGCGCGTGCTGTGCACCGCGTCGACCGAGGACCGGGTGCCGGGGTGGCTGCGGGGCTCGGGCCGGGGATGGGTCACCGCCGAGTACTCGATGCTGCCCGGCTCGACCACCGAGCGCAGCGAGCGCGAGGCCAAACGCGGCCGCCAGTCGGGCCGCACCCAGGAGATCCAGCGACTCATCGGGCGGTCGCTGCGGGCCGTCACCGACCTGGCGACGATGGGGGAGGTGACGATCACCCTCGACTGCGACGCGCTGCAGGCGGACGGCGGGACCCGCACGGCCTCGATCTGCGGCGCATACGTCGCGCTGCACGACGCGTGCAGCCGCCTCGTCGCGACGGGCGGCCTCACCTCGCACCCCCTCACCGACGGCTGCGCCGCCGTGTCGGTCGGAGTGGTCGACGCCCTCCCGTGCCTGGACCTCGACTACTCCGAGGACGCTCGGGCGGAGGTCGACATGAACGTCGTGATGACCGGCAGCGGCCGGTTCATCGAGGTCCAGGGCACCGCCGAGGGCGCCGCGTTCTCGCGCGGCGAGCTCGACGACCTGCTCGGGCTCGCCGAGGCCGGCATCGGTGAGCTCCTCGCGCTCCAACGGGCCCTCGTCGCCGAGCCGCCCCCGCCGCGACGCTGAGGCGGATGCGGTTCGTGCTCGCCACCACGAACGCGGGCAAGGTCCGGGAGATCGACGCCATCCTCCGGGCCGCCGGGCTCGACGTCGCCTGCGTGCCCCGACCGGCCGACGTCGCGCCGGTGGACGAGACGGGGGACAGCCTCGAGTCGAACGCACGCCTGAAGGCCCGGGCCGTCCGCGACGCGACCGGCGAAGCGACGATCGCCGACGACACCGGCCTGGAAGTCGAGGCGCTCGGCGGCGCGCCCGGCGTGCGCTCCGCGCGCTACGCCGGACCGGACGCGACCGACGACGACAACGTCAGGCTGCTCCTGGCCCGGCTCGACGGCGTGTCGCTCGAGGACCGACGGGCCCGCTTCGTGACCGTCGCGGTCGCGGCGTTCCCCGACGGGCGCGAGCTCGCCGCGATCGGCGCGGCCGAGGGGACGATCACGCGCGCGCGCCGCGGCACGCGCGGCTTCGGGTACGACCCGGTGTTCCTGCCCGACGCGGGCGATGGGCGCACGTTCGCCGAGCTGACCCTCGCCGAGAAGGACGCGTGCTCCCATCGGGGCGCTGCGTTCCGTACGCTCGCCGAGGGCCTCCGCATCCTCGAACAAGCCGGTCACCTCGATCCGCCGCCCGGGGACGCGCCGGACCGGCACGAGGAGGTGTGACGTGGCCGTCATCGACGTGGCGGGGTTCGTCGCCGACCTGAAGGACCACGCGGTCGAGCACAGCTTCCATGTCCACGACGAGCGCCACTTCGTCGAGAGCTACTCGCTGCGCCAGACCTGGGAGGTCGACGTCCACCCCGAGGAGGGCTGCGAGGGACCCGTCGACCTCTACCTGTCGCTCGAGGTCGACCCGCGGGTGCTGCTCGGCTTCGAGGACGCCGTGATGGCCCGCCCCGAAGGGGAGGACCCGCCCGACGAGTACGAGTTCCCCCTCAACTTCACGTGGGGGCTGCCGCCGCTGCCCCAGGACCCGGACCTGCTCGTGCTGGCGACCGACCTCGCGGGCATCGGCGGGCCCGAGCTGCCCCTCGAGGTCTCGGCGATCGACTCGATCCCGTCGGCCACCGAGGCGACCGAGCGCGCGCTGCGCGTCGTGGCGCACCAGAAGGTGTCGCTGCTGCGAATCCGCGACGGCGACGCCGTGTCGTGCGAGCTCCTCGACCGCTGCCTCGCGGTCAGCCGGTTCTTGCTGGGGCGCGCCGAAGGCTGGCTGAGCTAGCTAGCGGGCGCGGGCCGCCGAGTCGTCGTACACCTCGGCTCGACCCCGCCCCTGGTGCTTCGCCCGGTAGAGCGCGACGTCGGCGTCGCGGATCAGCTCCACCACGCCTTTGTCAGCGCCGCGCGAGAACGCGATGCCGATGCTCAGGCCCACGCGCACCTCGTAGCCCTCGATCGTGGTCGGCTGCGACACGGTCTCGATGATGCGCTCGGACAGTTCGAGCATCGCGACCTCGCCACGTGGGTGCTCGCAGAGGATCACGAACTCGTCGCCCCCGAGGCGGGCGAGCGTGTCGCCCGCCCGGACGGTGTCGCGGAGGCGCCGCGCCACGGTGCCGAGCAGCACGTCGCCGACGTCGTGGCCATAGCTGTCGTTCACGAGCTTGAACCCGTCGAGGTCAAGGAAGAGGACAGCGAGCTCCTCGTCGGTCCGGCCGGCCCGGGCGATGGCGCGCTCACTGATCTCGCGGAACAGCGCCCGGTTGGCGAGGCCGGTCAGCGAGTCGTGCGTGGCCTCGAACTCGAGCCGGCGCTGTGCCGCCTTCAGCTCGGTGATGTCGTGGGCGACGGTGGCGATGCGCGAGACCTGGCCCTGGTCGTCGCGCAGCACCTGCACCGTCGTCGCGACCGGGATCGCCCCGCCGGACGCGTCGATGAGCTCGAGCTCGCCGGTCCAGGCCCCGCGGTGGCGGGCGGTCGGCATGATGTCGGTGCGGAGCCGCTCGAGAGTGGTGTCGGACGACAGCTCGGTGACGTGCTGGCCCTCGTAGGCGCCGAGCAGCGCGCGCGCCGAGCGGTTGACGTAGACGATCGTGCCCGCCCCGTCCGACACGACCACCAGCTCCGAGGTCGCCTCGAGGATCTCGACGAGGTCACTCGCCCGGTGCTCGGCGGCGCGGCGCTCGGTGACGTCGCGCGCGTTCGTGACCGTCCCCTGGACCGCCGGCTCGTCGGTGAGGTCGGTGATGGTCGACTCGAGGTCGCGCCACGTGCCGTCGCGGTGCCGGGCGCGGTAGAGGATCGGCTCGGCGACCCCTTGCTCGAACTGTGCCCCCGCCGCCTGCTCGAGGCGCGCGAGGTCGTCGGGGTGGATGAGGTCGCGGGCCGAGTGGCCGACGAGCTCGCTCGGCTCGTACCCGAGCACCGTCTCGGCGGACGGGCTCGCGTAGGTGAGCGTCCCGTCCATGTCGTTCACCGTGATGAGGTCCGATGCGTGCTCGACGAGCGCCTCGAAGCGCGCCTGGGTCTGGCGCAGCGTCGTCTCGGCCTCGACGCGCTCGGTGATGTCGCGCACGTTGATGACCACGCCCGGCATGTCGGGGTCGTCGAGCAGGTTGCGGGCGACGCCCTCCACCCAGCGGTAGTGCCCGTCCTGGTGGAGCACCCGGGCGGTCATGACCTCGGTCGCGCCCGCTGCGGCGAGCACGTTTCGCAGCTGGGTGGCGACCGCGTCGACGTCCTCGGGGTGCACGAGCCCGGCAACGTGCTGGCCGACGACCGTCCCCGCCGACTGACCGAAGACGTGCTCGCTCGCCGGGCTGATGTAGGTGACCTGACCGTCGGCGTCGAGCACGACGACCGCGTCCGCGGAACGCTCAAGGAGGAAGCGCAGCTGGTGGTGGGCGCGCTCCTCGGCCTCGCGAGCGGCCCGCACCTCGGTGACGTCGGTGACGTCCGCCGCGTAGTAGAGCGGCGCCCCGTCCGGGTCGAGCACGTACCACACGGTGAAGCGGGTCCACACGATCTCGGCGGAAGGGCGGAGGAAGCGGACGTCGAGCGTCACCCGGTCGGTCGTGCGGTTGACGAGCGTGGTGAGCTGCGACCGGGCGTGCCGGCGGTCGTCGGGGTGCACCGCGTCGATGCCGGCCGTCCCGATGAGGTCCTCGGCGTCGCGGCCGAGCATCGTCGTGAACGCCTCGTTGACCTGGAGCCAGCGGCCGTCGAGCGCCACGATGGCGCGCCCGACGGGCGAGTAGCGGAACGCCGTCGTGAACGCCCGCTCGAGCTCGTGGACCCGCCGCTCGAGGTTCTCGCGCTCCGTGAGGTCGCGCGCAACGACGACGATGCCTCGCACCGACGGCTCGTCGAGCAGGTTCGTGGCCACGCACTCGATGTCGCGGTAGACGCCGCCGGCCGCGAGGGCCCGCAGGTGCTGCGGCGGGGGGACCACCTGGCCCGCGGTGCCGGCGGCGACCATCTCGTTCGCCGCCGTGAGGCGCGTGAGGGCCGCGGGCTGGTCCTCGGGGTGGATGAGGCCGACCACCGAGAGTCCGAGGCAGTCGGCGCGCGGCCGCCCGAGGAAGCGCTCCGCCTGGTCGTTCACCCACCGGATCGTCCCGGTGTCATCGAGCACGATGACCATGTCGGAGATCCGGTCGACGAGCTGGATGAGCATCGCCGTCTGCGCGCCTTGGCCGGTCAGCTCGGTCACCGTGCCGACGCAGCGCAGGAGGCTGCCGTCCGGCCCGCGCTCCGCCCGCCCGAGCACCCGCACCCAGGTCGGCCGGGTCGGCTCACCCACTCGCAGCTGCAGCCCGAGGCGGCGGTCCTCGCCGGAGGCGAAGCGTCGCCACGCCCGTCGCGCGGCCATCGCGTCGTCGGCGTGCACCGCGTCGGACCAGCAGCGGCCCACCGCCCGGTCGGGGTTGACGCCGCTGAGCGCACACCACGGCTCGTTCACATAGACGCAGCGGCCCTCGGCGTCGGTCAGGAACAGCCCGACGGGCAGCGAGTCGGCGAGCTCGGTGACCGTCGCCGTCGGGGCCCTCTCCGGCCCCCGGTGGTTGTGCTTGGCCATCGGTGCTCGCCCTCCACCCCTTCGGGGGATGATCGGCGCGCCCGGGCAGCGACCTGAGGCGGGGGCCGGGGTGGGGTCGCGCCCGACCCGCACGCGGCCAGAATGGCGCCATGCCGATGCGCGCCGACTGTCGCCACTGCGAGAGCCGTACCTACGGCGCCGAGGTCGTGCGCCGCTGCAAGCTCGACCTGGCCCCCGAGGCGCCCTGGCGTTGCCCCGACGAATGCGCGGGCTATGCCCCCCGCCGCATGGACGCCGGATGGCACTACGGGAGCCTCGGCCAGACCGCACCGGAGCCGGCCGAGGAACCGGCCGGGGAGGACGTGGCCGCGCTGCTCGGCGCGGCCGAGGACATCGTGAACGCCGCGGCGTCCGACATCGTCGCCGACCGGAAGTCGCCGAAACGGCGCAAACTGCGCCGCAAGGGCAAGGGGCGCTAGCCGGCGCGGCAGCGGGGGACTGAACCCCCAGACGCCAAGGGCATCAGGACCGCCGCTCCTTCGTACCGTGTCGATATGAGCCGGTCCCACGGCGGCCCCGGCGCACGGGGACCGTTATATGGGGCGGGCTACACATCCGGGCCGATTCCGGCTACGATGCTCCCCGCTTCTGCGGAGTAGAGGTCGCGACCTCGACGAGGGAGAGAACCTCATGCCCGCAGCGGCGTTCCGTGGAGCCTTCGCCGGTCTCGGCGTCGGCACCCTGCTCCTTATTGTCACTGCGCTGGTCGGCGGGTCAGGCCCGGCCGGGGCGGCGCCCGAGAGCCAGACGTTCTCGTTCACGGGCGCAGCGCAGTCGTTTGTCGTCCCGCCCAACGTCTGCCAGCTCAGCGTCGATGCGCTCGGCGCTCAGGGTGGCGCCGAGGAGAGCGTCACCGGGGCGCCTGCCGAGTCGGCGGCGGCGCAGGCGACCCCGCAGCCGGGGCTTGGAGGCGAGGTCAAGGCCACGATCGCCGTGACGCCCGGCGAGACCCTGTCGGTGTTCGTGGGCGGCGCGGGAGGGAACGGCACGGCGAGCGCGTCTTCCACCCCAGGCTCGGGAGTGGCCAACGCCACCCGGGGCGCGGGCGGCTTCAACGGGGGCGCCGCCGGCGGCTCCGACACCGCCGTCGCGGCGTTGGACAACGTCGGCACCGCCGTGGCCGTGGCGGGAGGCGGCGGTGGCGGCGCATCCGACGTGCGCCTGAGCAGCAACGCCCTGACTGACCGGCTCGTCGTGGCCGCCGGCGGTGGGGGCGCGGGCGGGGGCGGCGCGACCGCCGCCGCCGTGAGCGACCCGACCACGAGCGTGGGCAACGTCGTCCCGGGCGGATCCGGCGGCGCGGCGCACGGCCGCGACGGGTCGAACGGCACGGGGACCAACCCCGGGGGCGGCGGGGGCGGCGCCAGCAACACGGGAGGCAGCGCCGGGACCGGCACCGGCACGGCGGCGCAGCCGGGGACGCTCGGGACCGGCGGCGCGGGAGGCTCGGCCTCGGACAAGGCGGCCGGCGGCGGCCCTCCCGAAACGGCCGGCGCCGCGTCGACCGCGGGCGGCGGCGGGGGCGGCGGCAACTTCGGCGGGGGCGGCGGTGGCCCAGGGGTGGCGACCGTGAGCGCGACCGCGTCGGCCAGCAGCGGGGTGGCGGCGACCGCGGACAACCCCAGCGCGTCGGGCAGTGGCGGCGGCGGCGGCGGCTCGGGCCTGGGGCCGGCAGGCGCGACCTTCACCGACAACGTGCAGAGCGGCAACGGGCAGGTCACCATCGCCTTCGACACGGTCAGCGGCGGCTGCCAGGTCTCACCGCTCTCGGTCACACGAACGGCGACGTTCACCGGCTAGCGCGCCACTGACGGCCGGGAGGTGCGGCCGGGCATCGCGTGGCCTCGGCGACGGGCCCGCGAGGCCAACGAGCGCGCGTTGCCGCCGCGGCGCCGACGTGACCCGGCCGTGAGGACCCGCGCTTCCCGCGATGCGGTTACGCGCCCGATCTCCGTCGATGGCGTGCGAGCGGGGGGAGTCGAACCCCCACACCCCGAAGGGCACCGGGTCCTAAGCCCGGCGCGTCTGCCGTTCCGCCACGCTCGCCTCGACCGCCAGTCTCGCGCCCGGCCAGCGACGGCTAGCGTCCGCTACATGAGCGGCCGCATCCCCCTCGTCGACTATCTCGTGCTCGACGACGGCGACCCCTACCTGACCGCGTGGGCCTCGACCGAGAGCGGCGCCCTCTACTTCGACCGGCGCAACGCCGACGCCAAGTCGGGCCGGCCCGGCTTCGAGCGGCGTCGCCTCGCCAACACCGGCACCGTCCGGACCTTCACGATCGTGCACCGGGCCGCGCCCGGGGTCCCGACCCCCTACGCGTCGGTCGTCGTCGACCTCGACGGGGGCGGCGTCGTGAAGGCCAACCTGGTGAACGTCGAGCCCGACCCGGACCACGTGAAGGTGGGGATGCCCGTCCACCTCACCACGTACGTCGCCGGCACCGACGACGAGGGCACCGACGCGGTCGCCTTCGCCTACGAGCCGGCCTGAGCAAGGAGGCCACCGATGGCCGACAACGACGTCTGGATCCTCGGCGCGGCGATGACCAAGTTCGGTCGCTACCGCGACAAGGACGTCATCGACCTCGCGTCCGAGGCGTCGATGGCCGCCCTCCAAGACGGCGGCGTGACCATCCAGGACATGGACGTCATGGGCGCCGGGAACCTGATGGAGGCGGCCAGCGGCATCGGCCAGCGCATCCAGAAGCAGATCGGCCAGACCGGCATCCCCGTCTTCAACGTCGCGAACGCCTGCGCCACCGGCGCGACCGCGATCCGGTGCGCGTACATGGCCATCAAGGCGGGGGAGGCCGACATGGGCCTCGCCGTCGGCTGCGAGCAGATGGGCAAGGCCGGCCTGCTCGGCGCGTCCGCCCGCTCCGACCGCAACGTCTACGAGCCGTCGGGACGCTACGGCGCGGTGATGAGCGTCGAGGGTCGCCTCGGCACCACGCTCATGCCCGGCGTCTTCGCGCAGGCCGGCATGGAGTACGCCGGGGAGCACGACGGAGTCGGCTTCGAGCAGTTCGCCAAGGTCGCCGAGAAGAACCACGCCCACTCGACCCTGAACCCGCTCGCCCAGTACCAGAAGCAGTTCAGCCTCGACGAGGTCATGGGCGCCGAGATGATGGCGTACCCGAACACGCTCCTCATGTGCTGCCCGACGGGGGACGGCGCGGCGGCGCTCGTCCTGGTCTCCGAGGCTCGGCTCGCGTCGCTCTCCGACGAGCAGCGCCGGCGGGCCGTGAAGGTCGCGGCGTCGGTGATGACCTCAGACCCGTGGACGGACAGCGACCAGGTCCAGCCCGACGTGAACACGCTGACGCGTGCCGCCGCGGACCGCGCGTACGAGCAGTCCGGTGTCGACCCGCAGGACCTCGACCTCGTCGAGCTCCACGACTGCTTCGCGACGGCCGAGCTCATCCACTACGACAACCTGCGGCTGTGCGCGCCCGGCGAGGCCGGGAAGTTCATCGACGAGCGCGGCCCGTGGCGTGACGGGAAGATCCCGGTGAACGTGTCGGGTGGCCTCATCTCGAAGGGGCACCCGCTCGGCGCGACGGGCGTGGCGAACCTCTACGAGGTCGCGACCCACCTGCGCGGCGAGGCCGGTGACCGCCAGGTCGAAGGCGCCAAGGTCGGGCTGACGCACGTGATCGGGCTCGGCTCGGCGTGCGCCATCCACGTCCTGGAGAAGGCCGCGGCCTGAGCGAACCGGGTCAGCTGCGCGCCAGCGCCGGCTCGGCCGGCGCGACCGCCGCGGGGAGCTCGACGATGATCAGCAGTCCGCCGTCGGGCTGGGCTTCGGCGGTCACGGACCCGCCGTGGGCCCGCGCCACGGCGTCGACGATCGAGAGGCCGAGCCCGAAGCTGCGGTGACCCTGCTGGTGGTCCCAGTCGTCGAGCCGACGGAACCGCTCGAACAGGCTCGCTACCCGCTCGGGCGGCACGAGCGGGCCGCTGTTCGCGACCCGCAGCGACACGGTGTCGCCGTCGAGGCCCGTGGTCACCGAGATCCACCCGCCGTGCTCGTTGTAGGTGAGCGCGTTCTCGACGAGGTTCTCGACGAGTCGCTCGAGCAGCGCGCGGTCGCCGCGGACCTGCGCCGGGCCGAGGCTCAGGTCGAGGGCCAGCTCGAGCGCGTCAGCCTCGGGGGCGAGCCGGTCAACGACGCGGGCCGAGACGTCGGCGAGGTCGACGGGTGTCTCGGGCGGCGCGACGGCACCGGTGCGGGCGAGCATGAGCAGCCCGTCGACGAGCGCCTGGCTGCGCTCGGTCGCCTCGCGCACCACCTCGCCCATGCTCCGGAGGTCCTCGGCGGACGCGTTCGGGTCGGCGAGCGCGACGTCGACCTCGGTGCGGATCACGGCGAGCGGGGTGCGCAGCTCGTGTGACGCGTCGGCGACGAAGCGCTGCTGGCTCATGAAGGCCCGGTCCAGGCGCTCGAGCATGGCGTCGAACGTGTCCGCCAGCTCCTTCAGCTCGTCCGCCGGGCCCTCCAGGTCGATGCGCTCGTGCAGGTTGACGTCGGAGAACCGCTGGGCGGCGGTCGTGATCGTGTGGATCGGGCGCAGCATGCGACCGGCGACGACCCAGCCGATGCCCACCGAACCGATCGCGAGCACGCCGAGCGCGATGCCGGATTCGACGATCAGGCGGTGCAGGTTGTCGTTGTTGATCTGGCGCTGCACGTCCTCGAAGAGGACGCGGTGGTAGTGCGCGCCCGGCGGACGGGCGATGCCGGACCGCGGGATGGTGCGCAGCACGTTGGGATCGACGCCGAGCCGGTGCGCGATCGCTGCCCGGACCTCGCTCGGATTGCTGTTGACGCTGTGGCGGACCAGCACGTAGGTGAGGCCGAGGAGGATGCTCCCGGCCAGGATCAGGACGGCGCCGATGAGCAGCGTGAGGCGGAGCCGGATGGTGAGGCCGCGTTGGGCGGTCACGGGATCCGGTACCCCGCGCCGACGACCGTCGCGATCAGCGGCGGCGCCCCGAGCTTCTTGCGCAACGTCATGATCGTCACCCGCACCACGTTCGTGAACGGGTCCACATGATCGTCCCACACCTGGTCCAGCAGGGTCTCAGGGCTCACCACGGCGCCGTTCGCCGCGAGCAGCGCCTCGAGGACGGCTAGCTCCTTCGGGGTGAGGTTGATCCGCTCGCCGTCACGGGTCACGTCGTGGCGGGCCGGGTCGACGCGCACGCCGCTGCGCTCGAGGACGAGGCTCGGCACGGCGACGCGGCGCCGGCCGAGGGCCCGCACCCGCGCCGTGAGCTCGGCGAACGCGAACGGCTTCGGCAGGTAGTCGTCGGCGCCCAGGTTCAGGCCCTCGACCCGGTCCTCGATCGCGCCCGACGCGGTGAGCATGAGGATCTGGGAGGTGCTCCCGCTCGAGCGCAGCGTCTGGCAGACGTCGTCACCGTGCACGCGGGGCAGGTCACGGTCGAGGACGATCACGTCGTAGGTGACGATCGCCGCCTTCTCGAGCGCGAGGTCCCCGTCGTTCGCGGTGTCGACCGCCATCCCCTCGCGGCGCAGCCCACGCGCGATCGCGTCGGCCAGTCGGGTCTCGTCCTCGACGACGAGCACTTTCATGCTGCCTGCTATTCGTACCGCACCGCTGACGTCGGCTCCAGCAGCCGCTCGATTGGCCGGGCCGACCCCGGGGCGCCCGGAGAAGGTGACACCGGGACCGTACGGGCCGCGGGATAAGCGGGCTGTAAGCGCCTCCCGCACTTACTCGACCTTTACGCGCCGATCCGTACCCTGCGGCGGATGGCCCACGCGGTCACCTCGCCGGAGCCGGACGCTGGGGCGCACGCGCCGTGTACCAGCCGGCGGCGCCGTCGACGACGAGCGGGACCGGTTCACCCCCGCTGAGTCCCGCGAGGATCCCGCCGCCCGCTCGACCGAGTCCGCCCGCTCGGCCGGCGGGCGGCGGGCCGCGTCCCGGACCGCCCGACGGGGTAGCGTGCGCCCATCGCCTGAGGAGAGCTCGCATGCTGGCAGCCGGCACGTCCGCACCTGACTTCTCGTTGCCCGACCAGGACGGGAACACGGTGCGCCTCGCCGACCAGCGCGGTCACTGGGTCCTGCTCTGGTGGTACCCGATGGCGGACACCCCCGGCTGAACGAAGCAAGGCATCGGCCTGCGTGACCAGGCCGCCGACTACGAAGCGATGGACTGTGTCGTGCTCGGCGCGTCGTTCGACGCCGCCGACGCGAACAAGGCGTTCCGCGAGAAGTACGACTTCCCGTACCGGCTGCTCTCGGACTTCGACGAGCAGGTCGGTGTCGCCTACGAGGTGCGCGACCCAGGCACCGAGAAGGTCCAGTTCGCGAAGCGGATCGCGTACCTGATCGACCCGGTCGGCACGATCGCCCGCTCCTACGAGGTGAGCGACGTGCTGGGCTTCGCCGGCGAGGTGCTCGCCGACCTCGCGGAGCTGAAGCAGCCGTAGCCGCGCCGGTCAGATCGCCGTCCAGCCGCCGTCGACGGCGAGGACGGTGCCGGTCACGAAGCTGCTCGCGTCCGAGGCGAGGAACAGCAGGGCGCCGTCAAGCTCGTGCTCCTCGCCGCTGCGTCCCATCGGCGTGCGCCGCACCATCCACGCCTCGGCGTGCTCGTCGCCGAACATCCGTCCCTCGGTCATCTCGCTCCGGAACCACCCGGGTGCCAGCGCGTTCACCCGTACACCGCGTCGCGCCCACTGGGCCGCGAGCTCGCGGGTGAGGCTGACGAGCCCGCCCTTCGACGCGGCGTAGCCCGCGTCCGGGATCTGGCCGACGCCCACGAGCCCCCAGATCGACACGATGTTCACGATCGAGCCCTGCCCGTCGGCGTCGACGATCGCGCGCGCCGTCAGGCGAGCAAGCTCGAAGGGCGCCACGAGGTTCACGTTGAGCTCCCGCTGGAACGCGCCGTCGGGCTGCTCGAGCGCCGCCTCGGTGTGATCGACCCCGGCGTTGTTCACCAGGACGTCGATGCGGCCGTGGTCGTGCAGCGTCGTCGCGACGAGCTCGGCCGGCGCGTCGGGCGCGGCGAGATCACAGCGCACCGGGTGCCCGTCTCGGAGCTCGCGTGCCAGCGTCTCCAGCCGGTCAGTGCGCCGGGCGGCGAGCACCACCGTGGCGCCGGCCGCGTCCAGCACCCGCGCGAACCGGCGACCCAGACCCGAGCTCGCTCCCGTGACGATCGCCACGCGGCCGTCGAGGCGGAACGCCGCCTGGGGGTCGACGACGCTCACCGTGCGTCCTGCTGGGGGTCGGGCACGCCCGGCGAGGCTATGCGCGCTCGTCCCGCGCGGTCCGCGGGACCGCCCGACGACGGGCCGCGACGACGAGGCCCCACACCAGGACCAGCACCCCGTACAGCGCGAGCGGCGCGCTGGCCGCCACGCCGAAGGCAGCGACGGCGATCCCCGCCGCGATGGCGAAGTCTCGCATCGACGTGCTGAGCAGCACCGCCGTCGCGACGGGCGGCGCCGCCCGCCACCCCAGCAGGCCGCCGACCGCGGCACTGCCCGCGAGGAACAGCACAAGCGCGGCCGTCACCCCGAAGTAAGCGCTCGAGAGTCGCACCTGCGACGCCACGAGCCACACGAGCACGGTGACGAGCGCCAGCGAGACGCGTGTGAGCCGTTCTTCAGCGCGGGCGACGGCGTCGACGCGGGCTCGCAGGATCAGTCCGATCAGGAGCGGTGCGCCCACGATGAGCGCCAGGTGGCCGAGGAGGCCTGCGGCGTCGAGGTGAGCCGTCCCACTCAGCGCGCGCAGCGCGATCCCCGCGCCGCCGATGGTCACCAGCGTGCTCGCGACCAGCAGGGCGGCGGCGGCGCCTGCCTCCCCGCCCGCCAAGGAGGTCGCCGCGACGGAGGCGATCTCGGCCGGTGCCACGCCGACCACGGTGACGCCTCGCCGGAGGCTCGTCGCGGTCACCAGACGGGCGACGGCCCAGGACAGCGCGGGCAGCACCACCGTGCTCGTGGCGAGGGCGGCGAGCAGCCGTCGCGAGCGCTGACGCAGCGCAACCACCCGGGACACGGGGATCGTGAGCGCGGTGACGAGCACCAGCGCGGCCAGGCAGGCGTCGAGTCCTCGGTGGTCGAGCACGACGCGGGCCGGCTCGGGTACCGCCAGGCTGAAGGCCGCGACGACCACGACGAGCACGACCTCTTCGGCGGCGCGGGCCGCACGAGTGGCGACGACACCGATGGCCAGCGCGACCACGCCGAGCAGCACCGTCGCGACGACGTCGTTGCCGTTGGCGATGGTCAGCGAGTGGTACGGGCGGGTGTGGAAGTAGTCGTACGCAAGCGCAGCCGAGCCCGAGGCGACAACGACGCCCCCGACCCGGCCACCGAGCGCGATCACGAGCACGGCCGCCATGAGCAGCAGGGCCACGTCGCCGTTCGAAGCCGAACCCCGCGCGAGCTCGAGGAGCGCGGCAGCGCTGGCCGGCAGCGCGGCCGCCACCACGAGCCACGCAACGCGCCGCACATCCCACCCGCTGCGCCAGGACGTGATCACGCGACCGATTCGAGGCGTCCGGCGTGGTTCGGCATCAGAGGTCGTCCCTGGATCAGCTGACGCGTCGCATCACTGCGTCGTACGCGGAGCCGGGCGGGCCCGGTTGCCCTATCTCGACATGGTCCACGCGCATCGCGCCCGTCAGCTGCAGGACGTTTTCGCTCCGGATCGGGACGACCCGGCTGGTCCCGCGGATGTTGTGAGCGACTCCGTGCTCATGGTCATCCTCCAAATCGATGTCCACAAATCTCGCGCTTCGCGGCGGGTCGCCGCGCTGGACGATGGCTACCCTGGCGCTGCCGCCCCCGTAGCTCAGCCGGATAGAGCAAGTCACTTCTAATGACGAGGTCGCAGGTTCGAATCCTGCCGGGGGCGCGAAGGAATGCCCTGATCGAATCTCGGGCGATCGACGTGACCTCGCGCTCCCCGATGAGACGGTGGCGGTTCCCCGGCGGCTGCGCCCGGTCGTCGTTGGCCGGACCGCGGAACTCGAGACGCTTCAGCAGGCTGGCGGGTCAGCCAACCTGACTCTCACCGCCGCCCAGCGTTGAGGTCAGCAGGCCCCGTAGGGGTCGAGAGGTCCGGGTTGCTTGCCGTACAGGATCCAGCTGTTCGCCGCTTCGTTCATGTAGGCGGCGGGGCAAGGGTCTGCGATCGCGATCACCATCTGGCCAGGACAGAAGCCCGCGCGATAGGCGCAGGTCATGGCTTCGTGACCGAACGCGTTCCCAGGACACTCAAGCGTGAACGCGGGGTTGGCGTGCACCCGCAAATAGGTGAGCGCGGCGTCGCACCCCGATTGCGGTTGAGGCGGCGGTGGTGGCGGTGGAGGTGCGGTGGTCGTTGTCGTCGGCGGCGCGGTCGTCGCCGTCGTGGCCACGGTGTGCGCTGCTGGCCCGGTGGCAGGCCGATCGTTCCTCGCCAGCGCGAGCGGTTCTCGAGTCAGGAGCATGCCTGATCCGGCTGCGCTCATGAGCGCCACGCCGAGGACCACGGTCGCTGCGATCGCCGAAAGCCGTAAGAACGTGAGCACGCACCGAGGGATCGGCGGCTGCGTGCGACGCCTTGAGGCCTACGGCGCGCGCGTTTGGTGCTGTCCTCTCTTCGAGACATCTTTCGGCCTCCGCACGAGCGCCTATGGCCCTGGCGGTTATTCGTGAAGCGCCGACGAAGTCCGTCGTTCGTCCGTAGGACGTCGCCCGACGGCCGTGAACAGGGGGATGAACAGGGTTGGCCGGTCGGGCCGTGCGTCAGTGCGTTCGAACGCGGCGCCCCAGCGGGTGACGTCGTCTTCGCTCGCGACCCCAGCCCGCACCATTGCGTCGCGCGCGGCCCACGACGGTGGGCGTACCCCGGGCGGGCTTGCGAGGATCTGCCACTGAGCACGGAACTGGACGACCTCAAGACCGGCTCGCGACAACAGCTGGGCAAGGCGGAGACCGACTGACGGGTCATTGCCCATCCCTCGATGGAAGCGAACGTACCGTTCGGGCAGATCTATGAGCTCAGGATCCACATCCAGGCCCCGGACCGCCGTCAGGTCGGTGTCGACCAAGAACACGCAACCTTGTGGGCGGACGAGGGTCGCGAGATGGTCGACGATCGCCTGCTCAGCACCGCCGTTGTGCGCCAACACTTGGCGCAGCATGGCGGCATCAACGCTTGAGCTCTCGAGGCCGGTGCTGGCAGCGTCGCCCGAGCGCAGCAGCACGTTGCGTACGCCAGCCTGCTCCACCATTTGGCGCGCTTGCCTGAGGGCCTGCGCTTGTTTCTCGACCGCGAGGACACGCCCGCTGGGTCCGACGACTTCAGCCAACTCGACCGAGATGGCCGCGGGGCCGCAGCCGATGTCAGCGACGGTCGCCCCCTCCACGATCCCGGCCAGCGTCCAATCAGCCGCTTCGAGCTCCCGGGCCCGCTTGGCCATCAGGCGGTACCGATTGACCTCGCCATCGCTCAGAGCCAGCACGTACTCAGGCAACGTCACCTACACGATCGTTGGGCACACGCAATCCCCATCGCTTCCAAGCTCGGTCATCGCTGGCCCTCTGTCGAACCCTCCGACGGAGCTCCGGCTCCGTTCTACGGGCTCCTGCGAAGGGAGACAACAGGTCGCTCCCGATGATCAGCCGCGTCTACTGATCAGGTCGTGTTCAAAGGCGAACGCGGTCGCAGCGGCTCGTGACGTGACGCCGATCTTGTTGAAGATGTTGGTCAGGTGCCGAGACACGGTCTTTGCACTGAGGTGCAGCGCGGCGGCGATCTCCTTGTTCGACTGGCCCCTGGCGATGAGACACAGGACCTGGACCTCGCGCTCGGTCAAGCCCACGGGCCGGCGAGCTCGCGCGGTTGGATCGATGTCGGCAGCGTCGAGGCGGGCGCCGACCTGTTCGAACAGCGCCCGAGCTCGTGCAAACGACTCCTTGGCCGCAGCGTCGTGGCCCGCGTCGCCTTGCGCTTGGCCGAGGAGCGTGAGGGCGGTGGCGACCTCGTAGGGCACCTGCAGCTCCTCCCACTGCCGGACGGCCCGGTGCAGGGTCGCGCTCGCGTTGTTCGGATCTCCCTCGGCGAGCTGCAGCCGACCCCGGGCGAGCGCAGCGAGCGCATAGAGCATGGGCGCGTCGAACCTGCTGGCGATCCCCTCCAGTTCGCGCACTCCGGTGTCGGCTGCCGCCAGATCCGGTGCCGCCACCGCGATCTGCACGAACGCGGGGAGCAGGCGCGCGCGGCTCAGCCGATTCGGTGGCTCCTCGGCCAAGCAGCTGGTGATGATGCGCCGGGCCTCCTCGCGACGGCCTTGGGCCAGTCGGAGGAGGGCAGAGGCAGCACAGGGTCGGCCGGCCAGCTCCTCCGCCCGGACGAACGCCTCCTCGGCGCGCTCCATCTCTCCCAGCCGACGGCGGATGTCGCCGACCTCCGCGTAGGCCGCGACCGCGTTGGGGAGGTGGCTGTCCGCCAGCTCGGCGCAGGCGCGGACCGCCTCCCGCTCGGCGTCCTCGAGCGCACCCTGACGGTCGAGCACCACCGCACGGTGGACGCGGCAGATACCCGGGAAGATGGCGAACGGATGCTGGGCCGCCCATTTCGCGGTCGCGTCGGTCCACTCCGCCGCGCGGCGCAGGTCACCGAGTTCCTCGCAGGCCCCGATCAGGCTGCAGTACACCTTGCCGGCCGAGTACGGGCCGAGCCGACCCTCGACCGCCAGCAACATGGCTTCGTCGAGATGGCCGAGGCCGGCCCTGGGCTCGCCCGCGTCGATCAGGACGCGCCCGAGGGTCTGGAGCGCCTCGGCTTCGAGGTCCGCGGATGCAAGCTCGCGGCCGAGGGCGCGGGCGCGCTCGGCCAGCTCCTCCGCCTGGTCGAGCTGCCCACCGCCGTGGGCGGCCTCCGCCTCGCGCAGCAGCAGCGCACCGTACTCGATGCAGCCGGTGTCACCCTCGAGGGCTCGACGGGCGCGCTGCAGCCAGCCAGACGCCGCAGCCGGACGGGCCCGAAGACAGTTGTCCTGGTACAGCCAGACCGCGCACATGCCGGCTCGGCGGTGATCGCCGAGCGCTTCGAAGGCCGCGTGCGCTGCTTGGCGAGCGTCGATGCTCTCCTCGACTCGGCCCAGCCACCACAACGCGTCAGCCAGCAGGCAGAGGCGCTCCGCCTCGGCCACCGGCTCGTCAACCGACAGCTCGCGCGCCCGGTCATAGCAGGCTTGCCATTCGTGGCGGGACCATGCGTCACGCGCGCCACTGAGCGCGTCGATCACCGCGAGCTTCGACTCCCGGTCCGACCGCCGCCCGTGGTCATGTCCGCGAGGCTACTGACGGGCGGACCGACCCGAGCCGGTCCTACGCGACGGCGGGCTCACCGCGCAGAAGCTCCCTCACGCCTTCGGTCGTCACGGCCTGTCCGCCCATCGTCCACTGGCCGCTCGTCACGTCTTGGATCACGACCCACGTCACTGCTCGTGCGGGCTCACCCACCGCGTCGGCAAACACATCGGTCACGCCTTTGGCGATCGCTTGCTTCTGCTCGGTGGTGAGCACACCCTCCATGACCTTGACATCGATGAGCGGCATCGTCCCTCGCGATCTTGTTGCCCAGGACCGTCCTGGCCGAATGCCATCGTCCGCGAGACGCGTCGGCGGCGCATCGGACAAAGACCACATCTGCATCGGGTGGCGGGGGCAGCGGATGGGGTATTCGCCTCACCCGCTGCGACGGGAGCTGGGGCGTGTGTCCGATGCCAGCAGGACGGGCCGTGGCCCACGATGGCGACGTGCGCCGATCCGACCGGGCGACGACAACCTCGGGCCGAGTTGCACAGCTCATCGAGCTGGGCCGCGACCGGGAGGCTGCCGAGCTCGCCGTTGCCCACGACCGTGTGATCGACGATCCTCAATCCTGGTCGCAGGGACAAGGAGGACCCATGGAGGTGCTCGACCAGCTCGACCAGCTCGGCCCGCTCCTCGTCGCGGTCGTGGGCGGGATCCGTCCTCGCCAGCTCGATAGCCCAACGCCCTGTGCCAACTTCACGGTCCGCGGGGTGCTCGAGCACATGATCGGCGGGGCGACGGTGTTCGCCGCAGCCTTCCGAGGCGCTGAGCCCGGGCAACCCGATATGACCGACGTCCTCGTCACGTTCCGGCCAACGTTGACATGTCTCGCCGAGGCCATGCACAGCCCCGGGGCGCTCGACCGCACCATCCAGGCACCGTTCGGCGAGGTGCCCGGCGCGACGTTCGCCCGTTTCGTCGTCCTCGACGGCGTGGTCCACGGGTGGGACCTGGCGGTCGCTACGGGTCAGGCCTACGAGCCACCCGACGCCCTCGTCGGGGAGAGCGACGCCTTCGCGCGCCAGGTCGTCGAGCCGTTGCGCGACGGCGACACGTTCGCCCAGGCAGTGGAGCCGCTTCCAACGGCGACGCCGATCGAACGCCTCGTCGCGTTCACCGGCCGGCGCCCCTGAGTCCGTCGACGCTCGTCAGACCAGAGGCCGTCGGACGATTGCCAGGCGTTTCGGTGGTTGTACGCCCCCGGGGACTCGAACCCCGAACCTAGTGATTAAGAGTCACTTGCTCTAACCAGTTGAGCTAGGGGCGCTTCATCGTCATCGTAATCATCGACGACGGTTCGAGCCTCGCCGATCCGGGGCGTACCGTGCTCGTCCGTGGAGGTTCTCGTTGCCGGCGCGAGCGGCTTCATCGGCACGGCGTTGACTGCGTCGTTGCGCGCCGCGGGTCACCGCCCGATCGCCGCGATCCGCGGGCGGTCTGTGCCGGCTGGCGTCGACGGGATCGCATGGGATCCGGTCGTCGGACAGATCGACACGCACGCGCTCGAGGGCATCGGCGCTGTGGTGAACCTCGCGGGCGCGGGGATCGGCGACCGGCGATGGACGACCGCGCGCCAGCAGCTGATCGTCGACAGCCGGACACAGCCCACCAGGCTGCTCGCCTCGACCGTCACCCAGCTGAAGTCGCCGCCCCGCGTGTTCGTCTCGGGCTCAGCCGTCGGGTTCTACGGCGACCGCGGCGATTCGGAGCTCACCGAGGGCGCGGGTCCGGGGGACGACTTCACCGCACGGCTCTGCGTGCGATGGGAGGCGGCGGCGAAGCCGGCCGCCGACGCCGGGATCGCCGTCAGCACGATCCGCACCGGGATCGTGCTCGACGCCGGCGGAGGAATGCTCCGCCGCATCATCGGGCCGTTCCGGCTCGGGCTCGGCGGGCGTGTGGGTTCCGGGCGTCAGTACCTCAGCTGGATCTCGATGACCGATGAGACGCGAGCCATCCTCTATCTCCTCGATCACCCCGAGATCGCTGGGCCGGTGAACCTCACTGCGCCGAACCCAGTCACGAACGCAGACTTCACCGCGGCGCTCGGGCACCGGCTGCACCGGCCGACGCGCCTCCCGACGCCGCTCGCGCCTCTGCGCGTCCTCTACGGCTCGGAGCTGGTGCGCACGCTGCTCCTCGCGAGCCAGCGCGCGGTGCCCCAGGTGCTGACGGACGCCGGTTTTCGGTTCCAGCACCCAACGCTTGAGGCCGCCCTGGCGGCGGCCCTCGCGAGCTAGCGGGGCGATGCGTGCGGCTGTGGATCGACACTGACGTCGGCGACGACCCCGACGACGCGATCGCGTTGCTCTGCGCCGCGGCCAGCCCGACGCTCGACGTCGTGGGTGTCAGCACGGTCGACGGCGATCACGACCGCCGACGGACGCTCGCTTACGCGCTGATCGACGCCCCCGTGATCACGGGCGACGATCCCGACCTCGGCTCGGCCGTGCGCGACGTGGCGCCCGAGGCGTTCCTGGCGATCGGCCCGCTGACCAACGTGGCCGCGCTCAGCGAGGACGGGATCGAGCTTCCGCCGCTGACCGTGATGGGCGGAGTCCTCGGTGCCGTCCGCCACTGGGGTCACCGGCTGGACGTCGAGCACAACTTCGGGCGCGACCCGGCTGCCGCTCGGCAAAGCCTTCACGCGTGCTTCCAACCGCTCGTCGTGCCCCTGAACGTCACGCTCCAGGCGCGGCTGTCGTCGGAGGAGCTCCGCCGACTCGTCGAGGCCGCCCCCGTCATCGGGCCAAACGTGGATGGCTTCCTCGAGCTCCAGGGCCAGGTCGGCGTCCCGGCCCAGGAACGCGCCGTGTTCCTGCACGATCCGCTCGCGCTCCTCTCGCTCGTCGAGCCGACCCTCTTTGACGTCGGCGAGCGCTGTGTGGACGTCGAGCCCGACGGCCAGCTCATCGAAACGGCCGAGGGTGCCCCGGCGCGGGTCGCGGTCGGGGTCGACGCGCGACGCGCCATCGAGCACGTCCTGACGCTCGTCGGCGCGGACCTGGGGTGACCGAGGGGTTTCGAACCCCCGACCTCCGGGACCACAACCCGGCGCTCTAGCCAACTGAGCTACGGCCACCATGGCGGCACCCGCCGCGCGTCCGATGGCGACGTCGCACGGGCCCGAGCTTCCCCGCTGCGCCGTCACCGTTGGTGCTGCGCGACGTGGGCGCAACAGCGTATCTCGGCGCAGCTCCACGAGCGCTCGGCTTCCCGGCGCGGCGCGGCCGGACAGTTCGGGGGACGTCGATCCGAATCGACCCCACTACCCTCGCCGCGATGCGAGTGCGTACGGCGCCGCGGCCGTGACCCGCGGACGCCTCGAGGCGTTCAGCGACGGCGTGTTCGCCGTCGCGATCACCTTGCTCGCCCTCAACCTCACGGTCGCGGGGCCGGGCCACGGGAGCTTGACGCACCAGCTCGCCAACCGGTGGCCGTCGTTCGCGGCGTACGCGGTGAGCTTCTCGACGATCGGGATCATCTGGGTCAACCACCACGGCGTCTTCAAGACGTTCGCCTCGATCGACCGCGTGCTCGTGTTCTTGAACCTGCTCCTGCTGTTCTTCGTCGTGCTCATCCCGTTCGCGACGACGACGTTTGCGACCTACCTCCGTGGCGGCGGAAGCGACGCGCAGGTCGCGGCGGCGATCTACTCGTTGGTCTACGAGTGCCTGAGCCTCGCGTTCTTCCTCGTGTTCTGGTACCCGATCCGGCGCGGGCTCCTCGAGCAACCCATCCCGCCCGAGGCGGAGCGAGTGGCAGTCGTGCGCTTCTGCTTGGGCTCTGCTGGCTATCTCGTGGCCATCGGCGTCGCGTTCGTGAGCCCGACCGCCTCGCTCGCCGTCAATGGGCTCCTCGCCATCTATTACATGGTCGATCAGACGCCGGAGGGTTCGCGCCAACGTTCGGCCGTCCCCGACTGACGGCGGGGAACGCCCGCCGCCACCGCGGGTGCGCCGCGGCCGTTGGTTTCTCGCCCTCCCCTGACAGACAGGTGGCGAGCCAGCGGTAGCGTCGCGCCGATGAGCGACGAGCCGGAGACGGTGCTCGACGCACTGCGAGTTCTCACCGCCGACGGGTACGCCACCTCGTTCTCCCTGGTCGACGGGGGCGTTCGCTGCTCGGTGTGCTCGACCGCACACCCGATGGAGCGGATCCGCGCCGTGCGCGTCTATCGGTTCGAGGGTCCGAGTGACCCTGACGAGGAAGCCGCGGTGTACGCGCTCGAGTGCTCGCGCTGCGGCGCGAAGGGCGCACTCGTGTCGACCTACGGGCCGGCGGCCGACCCCGCGCTGGCCGACCACCTCGACGTACCCCAGGCGCACGCCCGAGATCGGTGACGATGGCCGATACGTGCACCCACCTCGGCGACATCACCCTCGACGTCGCGCCAAGCGGCGACGGCTGCGTCGAGTGCCTGAAGATGGGGTCGACCTGGCTGCACCTGCGGCGCTGCGTCGAGTGTGGTCACGTCGGCTGCTGCGACAACTCACCGAACCGCCACGCCACGGCGCACTTCCACGAGGTCGGCCACCCCCTGATCCAGTCCTTCGAGCCCGGGGAGGAGTGGTTCTCGTGCTACGTCGACGACGTCATGTTTGAGGTGCCCGGGCGCCCGCCCAGTCCGGCGCATTCGTGAGTACCCCGCCGGACGTCTCCGGCCCCGCGCTGCGGCTGCACAGCGCGAGGGGCCGGTGGGTCCTCGCCGCGGCGGTGCTTGGCTCGGCCGTCGCGTTCATCGACAGCACGGTCGTGAACGCGGCCCTGCCCGCGATCTCGCACGACCTGCACGCCGGCCTCGCCGACCTGCAGTGGGTCGTCACCGCCTATCTCCTCACGCTGGGTGCGCTTCTCGTCGTCGGCGGTTCGCTCGGCGACCTGTTCGGCCGCCGCCGAATCTTCGTGATCGGGCTCATCGGTTTCGGCGTGACGTCGACGCTGAGCGGCGCGGCCCCGACGATCGAGACGCTCATCGCGGCCCGCGCGCTCCAGGGGGTGGCGGCGGCGCTGCTCGTGCCGGGCAGCCTGGCGATCATCTCGGCGTCCTTTCGCCCCGAGGACCGGGGCGCGGCGATCGGTGCGTGGAGCGGACTGTCCGGCGTGTCGACGGCGATCGGGCCGTTCCTGGGCGGGTGGCTGATTGACAGCTTCTCCTGGCGTCTCGTCTTCTTCATCAACCCGCCCATCGTCGTGATGACCGCGATCCTCGCGTACCGCCACATCCCCGAGACGCGTGACGAGACGGCGTCACGCCACGTCGATGTGCTCGGCGGCACCGTGCTCGCGCTGGGCCTCGCGGGCGTCGTGTACGCGCTGATCGAAGGGCCGGCACACGGCTGGGCCCTGCAGACTGTGGCGCTGGCGATCATCGGCGTCGCGGCGTTGATGATGTTCGTCGTCGTCGAGCGTCGATCTCCTGCCCCGATGGTGCCGCTCGAGATCTTCCGCTCGCGGCAGTTCTCTGGTGCGAACGCCGTGACGTTCGTCGTCTACGGCGCCCTCGGTGCGGTCACGTTCCTGCTGGTCGTGCACCTCCAGACGGATCTCGGGTACTCGGCGCTGAAAGCCGGCGCGTCGCTGATACCGCTGACCGTGCTCATGCTGGCGTTCTCGTCGCGGATGGGTGCGCTCTCCCAGCGCATCGGTCCCCGGCTGCCGATGACGGTCGGACCCATCATCGTGGGCATCGGCGTGGCGCTCCTCGCCCGGGTCCATCCCGGCACGACGTACTGGTCGACCGTGTTCCCGGCCGCGCTGGTGCTCGGCGCCGGCCTGACGATCACGGTGGCGCCGCTCACCGCGGCGGTCCTGGCGGCCGTCGAGGACCGCCACGCCGGGATCGGGTCGGCCATCAACAACGCCGTGGCGCGCATCGCGGGGCTGCTCGCCGTCGCGGTGCTGCCCGCCCTCGCCGGCCTGGCCACCGCAGGCGGCAGCCTCGACCTCGTGCACGGGTTCGGGAAGGCGATGTACATCTGCGCCGTCCTCTCGGGGTTCGGCGGAGTACTCGCGTGGTTCACGATCCGCCGCAGCGTGCCCGTTCAGTCGGTGCCCAGCGCGACGCCGATCGCTTGCAACGACGCGGCGCTGCGTCGCGCCGCCGCGGCCTGACGGCACGATCCGCCGTGCCGGCGACCGGGGACACCTGCGCCCACCGCACCGCGTTGACCGCGTTCACTTCGGTCGCGCGGCAGGTCCCCGAGGGCGCGTGGCGCGTCCCGACGCCGTGCCGCGAGTGGGACGCGGCGGCGCTGGTCGAGCACGTCATCGGCTTCCACCAGTACCTCCTCCTCGCGCCGCTCGGTGTCCGCGCCCACCGGCCCCGGGTCGGGTCGCTCGCGCGGTGGCTCGCCACCGAGCGGGCCGTCGAGTCCGTCCTCGACGATCCCGATGCTCTCGAGCGGCCCGCGTCCTACTTCGACGGTGCCACCCGCCGGCCGGTCGAGCTGCTGCGCTCGCTCGCCGACGACACCCTGGTGCACACCTGGGACCTGGCCCGGGCCGCCGGCCTCCCGGACCGCCTCGACCCCGACGCGTGCGCCGGTGCCTACGCCCGCGCGCGGCGTCAGGTCGACGGGCAGGCCGCGTCGGGGCTGTACGCCGCGCCGGTCGCCGTCCCTGAGGACGCGTCGGTCGAGGACCGACTCCTCGGGCTCCTCGGCCGCGACCCAAGGTGGCGCGCCCCAGGGTGAGCGCCGCCGCACGGGGCGCGCGGCTGACGCGACGATCGAGCGGCGGACGGGAATCGAACCCGCGTCATCGCCTTGGAAGGGCGAGGCTCTGCCGTTGAGCTACCGCCGCGCACGCGCGGTGTCCACGCGCTGGTCGGGGAGGGGGGATTTGAACCCCCGACCGCCTGCCCCCAAAGCAGGTGCGCTACCGGGCTGCGCTACTCCCCGTTGTGTTCGACGCCATCGCGACCACGGCCTGGTCGCCGTCGAGCAGAGGGCTCACGGAGCACCTGCCGTTCACACCCACCCCGGCGTCTCTCGGCGGTTGTGAAGGGCGACCCGAGGACAGCGTAGGCGAGCGCTCGACGCTCACCGAGAGCTTCTGACGCAGTGTGCTTGCGGGACCGCAACTCACCACCGCCACACGGTCGCGCTCTTATGCCTCTCTTAATGGTCCTTCTATATGTTCGCTCGCGCGGTGTGCCCGCACGGGAACCCTCCGTCGGCGCGGGGCGTTCCTGAGGGCGGTTACGCGGTCCCCGAAGGTTCAAAGGAAACAGCTCCCTCATTGGGGACTCGGGAGGATGCTCCGATGTCGGTGGCGAAGGGCCGGAAGCCGGAAGGAGGGGAGCCGGTCGCGGTCGCAATGGAGCCCGACGTCGCCGATCTCGGCCCGGCAGTCGCGGCACCGTCGCAGGACGGCCACGGCGGCCGCATGGCACGGCTGCGTCGTGGCCTCGGTCAGCCCCCGGTGTGGGCGGTCGTCGAGGTGGTGGTGGTCGTCGTCGCGTTGGTGGTCGCGCTGGCGACTCGCTCCGGCGACCTGGTGCCCGCGACGACCACGTCCTCGCAGCAGCTGGTGACCGTGACCCGAGGCACCCTCAGCAACACGGTGTCGGCCCAGGGGACCGTTTCCGCGGCGAACACGGCCAACCTGAACTTCACCGCGGCGGGGACGGTCACCGCTGTCAACGTCCAGGCCGGGGACATGGTGACCGCGGGCCAAGTGCTCGCCACCGCCGACTCGGCCCAGTTGCAGGCTGCGGTGGCGTCGGCGCAGGCGAGCCTGGCGACGGCGCAGGCGAAGGTGTCCGACGACGAGTCGTCCTCGGCCTCGGCGGCGCAGCTCGCCGCCGATCAGGCGAGCTTGACCTCGGACTACGCCGCGGTCGGCGAGGCACAGCAGGCGCTCGCGGGCGCGTCCTTGGTCGCGCCGTTCGCGGGCGAGGTCGCGCAGGTGAACGTCACGCCGGGTGAGCAGCTGTCGTCGAACGGGACGGGCGGAACCTCGCTGAGCGGGTCACAGAGCGGATCAGGGCGATCGTCCTCGGCGATCGGCTCGAGCAGCAGCTCGAGCGGCAGCGCGGGTGGTGGCACCGGCGGTGGGCTGGGCGGCGCCGGCGGCGGTGGGGCAGGTGCCGGTTCGTCTTCGTCTTCCTCGTCGTCTTCGTCTTCATCGTCTTCGTCCACGCCGGCCATCGAGGTCATCACCCCCGGCGCCTACACGGCGAGCCTGCCGATCTCCAGCGCGGACATCGCGAGCGTCGCCGTGGGTCAGAGCGCGACCGTGACCGTGACGACGGCCGTGAACTCGGGCGGCCTCGGCGGCTTCCTCGGCGGGTTGGCCAGCCGCTTCGGCCTCGGAGGCGCGGGTTCGTCGAGCTCGTCGAGCCGGTCCGCGACCGGCGCGGCGGCGACCGGGACGGTGACGGCGGTCTCGAAGGTCGCGTCCGCGAGCTCGGGCGTCGCGCAGTACCCCGTGACGGTGTCGTTCAACGCACCGGCGACGGGCTTCTATGTCGGTGCGAGCGTGATCGGCGCGATCTCGACGAACGCGATCCCGAACGTCATCCTGGTCCCGGTCGGCGCGGTGACGACCAGCAACGCGACGTCGACGGTCGTCGTCGCCACGAACGGGACGCTGTCGGGTCCAACGCGAACTCAGGTCGTGAAGACGGGCGCCAGCGCGAACGGCTTCGTCGAGATCACCTCGGGCCTGAAGGAGGGCGAGCAGCTCGTCGTGACGACCACGACGGTGACCTCCTCGGGCTCCACCTCCTCGGGCACGGGGTCCGGCAGCGGTGCTTCATCCTCGGCCGGGACGGGCGGGGTCAAGGTCGGCTCGGGCGGCTGACGGGATGTCGACGAGCGACGACGCGTCGCCTCCCGTCGTGGAGCTGATCGACGTCGAGAAGGTCTACCGAACCGGCGAGCTCGAGGTCGCCGCCTTGCGGGGTGTCTCACTCCGGGTCGACGAGAGCGAGTACCTGGCGATCGTCGGCCCCTCGGGCTCCGGCAAGTCCACGTTGATGCACATCCTCGGGTGCCTCGACGTCGCCACCAGCGGGATCTTCCGCATCATCGGACACGACGCCCAGTCGCTGGACGAGGACCTGCTCGCCCGCATCCGCAACGCGTTCATCGGGTTCGTGTTCCAGCAGTTCAACCTGTTGGCCCACATGACGGCGCTGCAGAACGTGGAGCTGCCACTGGTCTACGCCGGCGTGGACCCCGCGGAGCGACGCGCGCGGGCGATCGCCGCGCTCGACAAGGTCAGTCTCGTGGACCGGTCGGAGCACCGGCCCGGCGAGCTCTCTGGCGGGCAGCAGCAACGCGTCGCGGTGGCGCGGGCGCTGATCACCGAACCGGCCGTGATCCTCGCCGACGAGCCGACCGGCAACCTCGACTCGGCAGCGGCAGCCGACGTGCTCGCGCTGCTCGAGGAGCTGAACGCCGACGGACGCACGCTGGTGGTCATCACGCACGAGCGCGACGTCGCCGCTCGGGCGAAGCGCACGATCGAGATCCGCGACGGCCAGGTGTGGGATCCGGAGGCGCACGGCGTCGGCGCGGGCGACACGGGGTCGCTCCGATGACCTGGCGCGACACGTTCTGGACAGCCATGGACGCCGTGCGGTCCCACCGCCTGCGTTCCTCGCTCACGATGCTCGGGATCCTCATCGGGATCACGGCCGTGGTCCTCACCGTGGGGATCGGGCAGGGCGCCCAGGCCACGGTGCAGGACCAGATCAACGAGCTGGGCACGAACCTGCTCGTGGTCTCGCCGGGAAGCTCGACGAACGCCACGGGCGTCCGGGGCGGCTTCGGCACGGTCACGACCCTGACGCAAGCCGACGCCGCGGCCCTCACGTCGAATGTCGCCGCGCCGGACGTCCAGGCCGTCAGCCCGGTGGCGACGTCGTCGGCCGAGCTGGTGAACCCGACGACGGGCCAGAACTGGACCACGACCCTGACCGGGACGACGCCGAGCTGGCAGACCACCCGGTCCAGAGGCGCCGTGCTGGGTCGCTTCATCTCGGCCGCCGACCAGCGGAACGCGACGTCGGTCGTCGTGCTCGGCCCGAACACCGTCACGCAGCTGTTCGGGAGCAACGACCCGCTCGGCAGCTCCGTGACGTTCAACGGCGTCAAGCTCCAGGTGATCGGCGTGCTCCAGAGCTTGAGCTCCGCCGAGCAGGCGGCGAGCAACGACCTGGCGGTGGTGCCCTTGAGCACCTACGCGCAGCGGCTCGTCGGGGGCGCCAGCCGGAACTCGGTGAGCTCGATCTACGTCAAGGCCACGTCGGCGGGCACCCTCTCCGCGGCGTACCAAGAGACCAACGCCCTGTTGCTGAACACGCACCACGTCACGAACGCCAGCACCGCCGACTTCTCGATCGCGACGCAGCAGTCGATCCTCGCCGCGTCCAACTCGGTCGACAACACGCTGACCGTGATGCTCGCCGGGATCGCCGTCATCTCTCTGCTCGTCGGCGGGATCGGGGTGATGAACATCATGCTCGTGTCCGTCACCGAGCGGATCCGAGAGATCGGCGTCCGCAAGGCGATCGGCGCGTCGCCCAGCATCATCCGCCGCCAGTTCCTCGTCGAGGCGTCGGTGCTCGGCCTCGCCGGAGGGCTGCTCGGCGTGGCGGTCGGGATCCTCGGCGCATTCCTCGTGCCGCAGTTCAGCGACCAACGCGTGATCTTGTCGATCCCGGCCTCGATCGGCGCCATCGTGATCGCGGTCGGGATCGGCGTCGTCTTCGGCGTCTACCCCGCGTCGCGCGCGGCGCGGCTCGCCCCGATCGACGCGCTGCGAAGCGAGTGACACGATGACTGAGACCGCGACGTCATCGGCGATGGCCACCAAGCTCGCCACGGTGTTCCCTGAGCTGGACCCGGTCGCGACGGTGACGCCCGAGCCGTCGCGTCGACCGCGCGTCCGGGCCCTCGCCGCCGGCGCCATCGTCGTCGTCATCGCGATCGTCGCCACGCTGAGCGGGGTGTTCTCCTCGTCCAGTTCCGACTACCGCACGGCCGTCGCCTCGACCCAGAACGTCAACGCCGCACTCAGCGGCGTCGCCACGATCGAGCCCCAGCTCGAGGCGACCGTCGCCTTCCCGGCGTCCGGGACCGTGACGTCGGTCAACGTGAAGGTCGGCGACACGGTCAGCGCGGGGCAGACCTTGGCCCAGCTCGACACCCAGTCCCTCACCCAGACGCTCGACCAGCAGATGGCGACGCTCACCCAAGACCAGCTCACGCTGTCCAACGCGATGAACGGGCAGTCCACCCCCGGCGGCGGGCTGGGCGGTGCCGGCGGCTCCAGCGGGACGGGCACGGGGAGCGCCAGCTCGACGGCGGCCGGTCTGAGCGCGGCCGTCACGTCGCCGGCCGCGCACCGCGGCGTGCTGCTCGCGGTGGAGATGGACGCGAGCGACCCGGCGATCGCGGCGGCGCAGCAGCGGGTGCTCGCGGCCCAGCAGCAGGTCGACGCCGCCCAGTCCGCGGCCGCGACCGCGATGAGCGCCGCGCTCGCGGCCTGCGTCCCCGCACCCGCGCCGGGGCCTGCCCTGTCGACGTGCCTGAGCGATCTGCAGGCCGTGTCGTCGGCCCAGAACGCGGTCACGAGCGCCCAGAAGTCGCTGGCCGCCGCCTCCACCGCCCTCGACCAGCTCCTCAACCAGGCCGCCTCCGCACCCGCCGCCAGCAAGCCGGCCACGAGCGGCTCCGGCGGCTCGGGCGGCGGGGGCCTCGCCCCGTCAGGGTCGGCTGGGCGCTCCTCGAGCGCGGCGGTGGCGCCCTCCGCCGCGGATCTCACGGCCGATCAGGCCGCGGTCGACGCCGCGCTCGCCAACGTCGCGGTCGCCCAGCAGGCCCTCGCCCAGGCCACGCTCACCAGCCCGATCAACGGCACGGTCGACGCGGTCAACCTCGTCGTGGGCGCCTCGGTGAGCGCCGGCTCCTCGACGGCCAACATCGTCGTGCAGGGCAGCGCCGGCTACCAGGTGTCCACCACGATCGGCGTCGACAACATCCCTCACGTCGCCGTCGGGCAGCCGGCCACCGTCGTCCCGGACGGCGCCCACAAGCCGCTCACCGGCAAGGTCGCGTCGATCTCGATCGCGCCCAACTCGACCAGTGCGCTGACGACCTCCTACCTCGTGGTGATCGGGTTGAAGCACCCGAACCTCGCGCTCGGCAACGGCTCGACCGGCACGGTGACGATCACCACACAGCACGCCAAGTCGACGCTGGCCGTGCCGACCTCCGCCGTCAGGACCTCCGGGAACGCTCACACCGTCGAGGTGCTCGACGGCAACACGCCACGCCGGACGCCGGTCCGCGTCGGCGTCGTCGGCTACACGTGGACGCAGATCACGTCCGGCCTCAAGAAGGGGCAGCAGGTCGTGCTCGCCCAGGTGTCCCAGCCGCTGCCCGGCTCCGCCACCAACTCCACCACCTCCTCGAACGCCACGAACGCCCGGAACACGGTGAACGGCACCCCCATCTTCGTGGGCCGTGGCGGCGGCGGGCTGCGAGGCGGCGGCTGACTTCGTCCGTTCCAAACCCCAACACGAGGTACCACGATGAACAACCAGCCCGCATCCGCTCCTCGAGCGCGGACAACCGCCCTCGCGCGAGCCGCGTGGGCCGCGCTCCCGATCACCGCGCTCGCGGTCGCGCTCGCCGCCGCACCGGCCGACGCGCAGACCTCGGGCACGACACTGCCGCCGTTCACCAGCGGGATGCTCTCCGCGCTCACCGGGTCGACGCTCAGCGTCCAGGCCCGCAACGGCCGATCGACCACCGTGGTCGTGACCGGCTCCACCGTCTACCAGCAGACCAAGTCGGCCACCGCGTCCGACGTCGCGTCCGGGGACTGCGTGCGCGTCGTCGGGACGGGCAGCGCCGCGAGCGGTATCCAAGCGACCACCGTGGTGATCACCAAGCCGACCTCGAAGGGCTGCGTCCCCGGGATCCGCGCCGCGGGCAACGGGAGCGGGTTCGCTGGCCGTCGATTCGGCAACGGGACCCCGGGCAGCACCCCGTTCACCCGGCCCAACGGCAGCGCGGGCACGGTGCCGACCAACGTCGCGGCCGCGTTCGGCACGGTCAGCAGCGTCTCGGGTGATCAGCTCACCGTGAAGCAGCAGGCCCCGGAGACGAACAGGAAGACCAAGGTGAAGGCGGGGAAGGTGTCGGTCACGCTCACCGGCACCACCACGTTCACCCAGACGGTCAAGGGGGCCGCGGCCGACCTCTCCGTCGGGTCGTGCGTGGCCGCCAACGGGACCGTCGACAGCCTCGGCACGATCACCGCCAAGAGCGTCACCATCTCCCAGCCGCAGAACGGCTCCTGCGGTGGCGGCCTCGGTGGCTTCGGCGGGTTCGGCGGCCGGTTCGGGCCCGGCGCCGCTCCCGGCGGCGCCACGCCGACGTCCACCGCCTGAGGCGCGCCCCTGACCGAGCACGCCCGGCGAGGCGGGCTCGGTCAGGGTGCCGGGCGGTGGCGGGCCTGCTCGACGACGGCCGCGGTGGAGTCGAAGGCGCGCCGCGCCGCCTCGTCGACGGGGAGCGTCTGGTGCTCGAGGGACATGATCTCGACGGAGAACGGCGCGGTCACGCCGACGGCATCGAGCATTGAGACGAGGCTCGTCAGGTCGAACGATCCCTCGCCGGGCAGGCGGCGTCGCAGCATCGTGTCCTCCGCGAGGGGCCCGATCATCGTCGGGTCGGCGTCGTCGAGCTGCACCCCGGTGATCCGGTCGCCGGGGAGCGACCGCAGCAGCGCGGCATCCGGACGACCCCGGAAGTAGTGCCAGGCGTCGAGGAGCACGCCACCGTTGGGTCGAGCGGCGCGCCGGGCGATCTCCGAGGCGGTGGCGAGGTCGGGCACCGCGGTCCACGGCAGGAACTCGAACGCCACCTTCGTGCCGTGCTCGGCTGCCCGGTCGCACACGTCGCCGAAGCGCTCGGCGATGACCTCGACCGACGGCGCGTCGCCGGCCCCGCTGAGCTCGCCCACGTTGAGGTGATCGGGCGCGAAGGCCGCCGACATCGCATCGAAGGTCGCCTCGCGCGCGCGGGCCTCGCGACCGCGCGCGCCGTCGAGCGCCCAGTCGAAGTGGAACTCGATCTCGAGGACGCGCATGCCGTGATCATCGAGGACACGGCGCAGCTCCGCGTCAGAGGTTCCGGCGCCGCGCATGGCCGCGTAGTCCGTCGACTCCAGGCCGATCCCGACGAAGCCGGCCGCGGCCGCGGCGCTGACGCGCTCCACGAACGAGAAGCGCGGCGCCTGCATGACCGGAGCTCCCGACAGGGTGTAGTGGCTAGCGATCAGCGACGGCGCGCCCGAGGTCACGGCGTCCTCCTGGCTCCCGCGCAACCTAGCAACGTGCCGCCGAACGCGCCGCCGCGCGTGCCAACGCACGACCCGGACGGTGGTCTCGCTCCAGCCTGCCGTCGCTGACGACGCAATTCGGCGCGCCGCTCTTAGCATCGTCTCAGGTTCGATCTGGGACGATCGGGGCGAACCCGAAAAGGAAGAGTAGATGAGCGACGACACGCCGGAGCAGACCGAGCCCGAGGCGCCGGTCGACAGACCCGAGCAGACCGAGCCAGGGGCGCCGGTCGACACGACCACCGCGGAGCAGCCGACGGAGGCCAAGAAGTCTCCCGACGTCATCCACGTCCCCAAGTGGGTCGTGTTCGTCGTCGGTGCGGTCGTCCTCTTCGGAGCCGGTTTCGGGATCGGCTGGGCTGCCGCGCCGGGCGGCAACAACTCCCTGTTCCCCGGAGCCCGGATCGGGCGGCCGTTCGCTCCGAACGGCGGTGGCTTCTTTGGGCCCGGTGGGGACGGCGGCCGGTTCCAGGTGCCCGCCCCCGCGTCGGGTGGCGCGTACCTCGGCGTCGAGACCAGTGCGGCGAGCGGCACGCAGGGCGCGTCGGTCGCCAACGTCGTCAGCGGCGGGCCCGCCGACCAGGCTGGGCTCAAGGCGGGCGACGTCATCACCGCGGTGAACGGCACGACGGTCTCGAGCCCGGCCGAGCTGGCGCAGCAGATCGAGTCCCACCAGCCCGGCGACCAGGTCACGATCACGTACACGCGGAGCGGAGCGTCCGCTCAGGTCTCGGTGAAGCTCGGCACCCGCCCGAACACGACGACGCCGACGGCTCCGCCGAGCTAACGCGCGTCCGGGCGGTCGCGCCCCGCAATCGACGGACCGGCCCGATACGGTCTCGCATCTGTGGCGGTGCCCGCCACGGAAGCGAGGTCTCTGGTGAGCTGGTCGATGGCGCCGCGCCGCACCCGTCGGTGGGGACGCGGGGCGCGCGCGCACTCGGCTCGCCTCGGCGCGGTCCTGGCGTCGGCCACGCTGCTCGTCCTGGCGGCGTGCGGCGGCGGGTCGGGGAGCCTCAGCCAGTCGTCGTCGACCACGACGTCGACGACCACGGCCCGGCCGGCGGTGCAGACCGTGCCCGGGATGCCGCCGGTCGTCGACCCCTCGAACCTGTACAGCCAGGCCGGGGCCAACATGTTCAGCCCGGCCACCGCGGGCGACCTGTCCCGCGTGTACGTACCGAACCTGACGTCGAACACGGTCACGGTCATCGATCCCGCCACGGAGCAGGTCGTCGACACGTACCCGGTCGGGTCCAACCCCCAGCACGTCGTCCCGTCCTATGACCTCCAGACGCTCTGGGTAACGAACAACGCCGAGGGCCAGCCGACGGGCAGCCTGACGCCGATCGATCCGCGCACGGGCAAGCCGGGGGCGGCCGTCGACGTGCCCGACCCGTACAACATGTACTTCACGCCGGACGGCAAGTCGGCGATCGTCGTCGCCGAGGCGCTGAAGCGGCTCGACTTCCGCGACCCGCACACGATGGCGCTGCAGGTGTCGATCCCCGTGCCGGACTGCTCCGGGGTGAACCACGCCGACTTCACGATCGACGGCCGCTACATGATCGCCAGCTGCGAGTACCAGGGCAGCCTGGTGAAGATCGACCTGGTGAACCACGTCGTCGTCGGGTACCTCAACCTCGTCGCGAACGGCATGCCCCAGGACATCCGGGTCTCGCCCGACGGCAAGACGTTCTACGTCGCCGAGATGACGACCGGCCGCGTGTACCTGATCGACCCCGACACGTTCACGATCAAGGGCTCGATCCCGACCGGCACCGGCGCGCACGGCCTGTACTTCAGCCGGGACGACACGGAGCTCTACGTCTCGAACCGCGGCTTCCCGAGCCTCGAGGGCACCCACCCGAACGGCCCCGGCAGCGTGAGCGTCATCAACGTGAAGACGAACCAGGTCGTCGCGAACTGGCCGGTCCCCGGGGGCGGCAGCCCCGATATGGGCAACGTCACCGCGGACGGCAAAGAGCTCTGGTTGAGCGGCCGGTACGACAACGTCGTCTACGTGTTCGACACGACGACCGGCGCGGTCACGAAGATCCCGGTCGGGATCCAGCCGCACGGGCTCTGCGTGTGGCCGCAACCCGGCCGGTACTCGGTCGGGCACACCGGCATCTTGCGCTGACCTCCGTGATGAGCGCGCCCGAGGTCCCCGGTCGCGGCGCCCGGCGCGGCGAGACTGTCCGCCGTGGCGAGCAGCTCCGAGTCACGCCCGATCCGCCGACCGCTCCCCGACTGGCTGCTCGCCGGCCTCACGACGCTCGAGGACCTGGTCTACCTCGGTGTCGCGCTCGTGCTCCTCGGGATCGCGATCGCCGGGCTCTACAACGTGATCGACCACCTGATCAACAGCGAGGGGCAGGCGTTCGGCACCGTCGCGACGAACGCCGTGAACGGCGTGCTGTTCGTCGTCATCGTGCTCGAGATCTTCCGCACCCTCGTCGACCACCTCGAGGGCGGCGGGTTCCAGCTCCGGCCGTTCCTCATCATCGGCATCATCTCGGCCGTGCGGCAGATCCTGCTTGTGGGCGCCCTGTCGATATCGAACCAAAACACCGCCTTCAACCACACCGTGATCGAGCTCGCGGTCAACGCCGGGGTTGCGCTCGTCCTCGTGATCGCGCTCGTGCTGCTCCACCGCACGGGTGCGACGAGTGACATCGACGACGGCTGACGCAGCGCGCCGGCGCCCCCCTTCGGGTCGATGGGCCCGCCGGGCGGCGGTCTCGGGCGTCGCGCTCGTCCTCGCCGCTTGCGGCTCGGGGGCCGCGCACCGGGCCAGCCCGCCCCAGGCCACGACGACGTCGACGCTGCCGCCGACGACCACGACGACCGTCCCGTCGGCGCTGCCGGTCGGCACCCTCGCCGTCGGCACCGGCACCACGACGTACGTCGACGCCACGCGGCCGACGCCGCCCAACGGCGGCGCACCGGGGGCGCCGACCCGCTCGATGCCGACGACCATCTGGTACCCGGCCACCGGCCCCGCCGGCGCCGCGCCCGTCGCGGGCGCCCCACCCGATCTGGCCCACGGGCCGTACCCGCTCGTCGTGTTCGCCCACGGCTTCAACGTGGTCCCCTCGACGCACGCCGCGATGCTGGCGCGGTGGGCTTCGGCGGGGTACGTCGTCGTGGCGCCGGCGATCCCGCTGCTGAACGGCGATGCCCCGGGCGGCGCGAGCCACGCCGACTACGCGCAGAACAACGTCACCGACCTCGACTTCGTCCTGGGCCAGGCCCTCCAGCACGCCGCGACGCCCGGTGACCCGCTCGCCGGGGTCATCGACGCGTCGCGCGTCGCGGTGACGGGCCACTCCGACGGGGAGGTGCTGGCCTACGACCTCGGCTTCGAGCCGTGCTGCCACGATCCGCGGGTGAAAGCGGTCATCGCCATGGCCGGGAACCTCGGCAACGCCGCAGTTCTGCCCGCGGCGACCGGCGTGCCGATCCTGCACGTGATGGAAGACCACGACGAGTACGACCCGTACTCGGCGTCGATCGCGTGGGACCGGACGAACCTCCCGGCGCCGAAGGAGCTGCTCACGCTCGTGTCGGCCGTCCACCTCCCGCCGTACACCGACCCGACCGACCCACATTTCAACGTCGTCGTCGCGGCGACCGTCGACTTCCTCGACGCCACGTTGAAGGGCCGCGCCGACGGCCTCGCCGCGCTGCAGGCGCTCGTCGCGGGCGCGCCGAGCCTGGCGATGCTCGAAGGCGCGGCGGCGGCCACCCCGAGCAGCAGCCCCTGACGCCGCGCGCGGCGCGGCCGCGCGGTGGCGCGGGGGTGCGCGGGCGGTAGCGTGCCGGCTCGGTGGCGCCGGACAAGTGGGGGCCGCGTCGGTACACACGTCGCGGCGTGCTCCCGGTCGCCGCGGGCGCGAGCCTCGTCCTGGCCGCCGGGCGTCTGCCCCGGCTCGCTGCGGCGCCGGCCCCGGGCGTCGGCGTCGGCGTGCGCCCGAACCCCCGCCTGCCCGAGGGCGTCGACACGATCCCCCAGATCGAGCACGTCGTAGTGCTCATGATGGAGAACCACTCCTACGACAACTACCTCGGTCTCCTCGGCCGGGGCGACGGGCTGAAGGTGGACGCGAAGGGCCGGCCCACCGCGACGAACCTCGACGCGTCGGGTCGCCCGATCCGCGCCTTCCACATGCCGAGCACCTGCCAGCTGAAGGGCGAGCCCAACAACTCGTGGACGCCCACGCACGTCTCCATGAACGGCACGCGCAACGACGGCTTCGTGCGCGGTTCCGGTCCCGTCGCGATGGGGTACTACACACCCGAGGACCTCCCCTTCTACGCCGGGCTGGCCCGGACGTTCGTCCTGGCGGACCGCTGGTTCGCGTCGGTCCCCGCCAAGACGTTCCCGAACCGCTACTGCCTCCTCGCCGGCACGCCGAACGGGCTGGTCGTCAACACGCTCCCCGCCCAGGACCCGGTGAACGGCTCGATCATGGAGGTGCTCGACGCCCACGGCATCAGCTGGCTCGACTACTACTCGAGCGTGCCGTCCACGGACCTCTTCAAGAGCGTCATCCGCTCCGACCAGAGCAAGCAGGTGCCGATCGCGCAGCTCTTCACCGACGCCGCCGCCGGCACGCTGCCCTTCTTCAGCCTCGTCGAGCCGGACTTCGACAAGTCCTCCGAGGAGGACCCCCAGGACATCCGCGTCGGCGAGCAGTTCGCGGCGAAGGTCATCAACGCGGTCATGCACGGGCCCGGCTGGGCCAAGACGATGCTCGTCTGGATGTACGACGAGAGCGGTGGCTACTACGACCACGTGTCGCCCCCCGCGGCGCCCGTTCCGGATTCCGTCCCGCCCAACATCCAGGTGCCACCCGACGCGCCGGGCGGTTATGACCGGTACGGGTTCCGGGTCCCGGCCGCCGTCGTGTCACCCTTCGCTCGGAAGGGTCACGTCTCGAGCGTCGTGTACGACCACACGTCGGTGCTGCGCTTCATCGAGACGAAGTGGAACCTGCCCGCGTTGTCGAACCGTGACGGGCACGCCGCCAACCTGCTCGACTGTCTCGACCTGCACGGCCACCCGGCGTTCCTCACGCCGCCCAAGCTGCCCACGCCGTCGCTCACCATGAGCTCGGCGCCCTGCGCGCCGATCAGCCCGAGCTCGATCCCGCCCGCGACGTCATGAGCGCCTCGGCACGCCGCGCGGACCCGCGTCGGCCCCGGACGTAGATGCGCGCCGGCGTGACTGGCGGGCGGGCCGGTGCGCTCGCCGCGGCGGCCGCGCTCGTCGGCACGCTGCTCGTCGGCTGCGGCGGCGGTGGCGGGCTCGACGTGGCCGCCGTGCAGCGCGCCATCACCCGCAAGGCCACCCTGGCGTACCCGATGCTCGGCGTCGCGAGCACCCGCTGCCCCAACGCCACCGCGGGCCGCTTCCGCTGCACGGTCCGCACCGCGAGCGTGCCGTTCCACGTCACGGTGCGGACCACCCGCACCGGCCGTCTCGGCCTGACGGCCCTCGACGCCGTTATCCCGAACGCCGCGGCGGCGTACCTGGTCCACGCGAACGCGTCGATCCCCGCGCTCGTCGGGTGCGGGCCGAGCGGGGTGACGGTCGCCGCGCCCGGCGCGACCCTGCCCTGCAGCGTCGGGTTCGTCGACGGCACGAACGAGACGGTGCAGGTCCGCATCCTCGACGCGGCCGGCGACGCGCAAGTCGAGACCCCGGCCCAGGCGGCGCTCCCACCGGCCGCGACGCCGGGGGGCAGCGTCGCGTGGTCGCCGCTCGGGCGCACCGCGCTCGGCCGCCCCGTCACCTTCGGCGGCCAGGTCGACGGGGTCGGGCTCGCCTGGATGGACCCGGAGCTGTTGCACCCCGTCCTCGTCGCGGGCACGAGCGACCCGCCGAACGGGCCCGGCCCGTGGGGCGGCCAGGTTCCCGACCCGCAGCGGGGCGCGCTCGCCGCGGCGTTCAACTCGGGCTTCAAGATGGGTGACATCCGCGGCGGCTGGGTCGGATGGGGCGCCACGTGGCGGCCGCCGGAGGCCGGTGACGCGTCGCTCGTGGTCAGCAGCGCCGGGCAGGCCAGCCTCGGCGAGTGGGGCCGTGACGTCCCGGGCTCCTCCGACGCGGCGTTCGTCCGCCAGAACCTCACGCTGCTCGTCGACGGGGGCGCGCCCGTGGCGTCCGCCTCGAGCCCCGGCGCATGGGGCGCGAGCGTCAGCGGCGTCGACACGTGGCGCTCCGCGCTCGGCATCGACGCGCACGGCGCGCTGGTGTACGCGGCTGGGGGTGGCGTCACGCCCGCCGCGCTCGCGCAGGCGCTCGTCGCGGCCGGCGTCCAGCGCGCCATGGAGCTCGACATCAACCCCAGCTGGGTCAGCTACAACACCTACCAGCCGGCGCTCGACGGGACCGTCCACGGCACGAAGGTGTACGGGCTCCACGCCGACGACCGATACCTGAGCCCCGACTCCCGTGACTTCATCGCCATGCTCGTCCGCGGCGTCGTCGCGTCGGGCGCAACCGGACGAATCGGCGCGCCGGCGCTGCACTCGACCATCGCGATGCCCACGACCTGAGTCACCGCAACCCAAATCCGGTGCGAAGGGGCGCCGAAGGCCACGGGTATCCTGCCCTTCTCTCTATGTCCCCCCTCACGACGTCGGTCGAGCCGCTCGAGGGCAACAAGGTCCGACTGCGGGTGGAGGTGCCGGCCGCCGACTTCGAGCGGGCCATCGACGCCGCCTTCCGCAAGCTCGCCCGTGAGGTGAAGATCCCCGGGTTCCGGCCGGGCAAGGCGCCGCGGGCCCTGCTTGAGGCGCGGCTCGGCAGCGAGGTGGCTCGGGAGCAGGCGCTGCGCGACGCCCTGCCCGAGTACTACGCCCAAGCCGTGCAAGCCGAGGACATCGACGTCATCGCGGCACCCGAGATCGACATCACCCAAGGCGAGGACAGCGGCGACGTCGCCTTCGACGCGGTCGTCGAGATCCGGCCCGAGGCGCGGCTCGACGGCTACGACGGCGTGAGCGTCGAGATCCCGAACCCGGCCGTCACCGACGAGGAGGTCGACACCCAGATCGACGCGCTGCGCGACCGCTTCGCCGACCTCGAGGACAAGAACGCGCCGCTCGTTGACGGCGACTACGCCCAGATCGACATCAAGGCGTACGTCCACGAGGAGGTGATCGACGCGCTGAGCGCCACCGACTACCTCTACGAGATCGGCTCCGGGGGCGTCGTGCCCAAGCTCGACGAGGAGCTGCGAGGCAAGCGGGTCGGCGACATCCTGCGCTTCAACGACACCCTCCCCGAGCGGTTCGGCGACCGCGCCGGCCACGAGGTCGCGTTCCAGGTGCTCGTCAAGGAGACGAAGCGCAAGGTGCTGCCTGAGCCGAGCGACGAGTGGGCGTCCGAGGTGAGCGAGTTCGACACACTCGACGCCCTCCGCGCCGACGCCCGTCAGCGGCTCGGCGTCGTCGCCACCGTGCGCGCCCAGATGCTCGTGCGCGACAAGGTGCTCGAGGCGGTCGCCGAGCGCGTCGACGTCCCCATCCCCGAGGCGCTCGTCGACCAGGAGGCGGAGCGGCGCCTCCATGACCTCGCGCACCGGCTGGAGCACCAAGGCGTCACGATCCCCGAGTACCTCGCCGCGACGGGCCAAGAAGAGAAGGCGTTCGTCGCCGAGCTGAAGGAGCACGCCACCGACGCGGTGCGCGCTGATCTCGCGCTGCGCTCCGTCGTCGATCAGGAGCAGATCGAGGCGACCGACGAGGAGCTGCAGCGAGAGATCGACCGCGTCGCCGAGCGAGTGGGGGAGAAGCCCGCCAAGGTGCGGCGCGATCTTGATCGGCGCGGCGTGATCGAGGCGGTACGCTCGGACATCGCTCGCGGCAAGGCACTCCAGTTCCTCGTCGACCACGCCCAGGTCGTCGACGAATCCGGCGACCCCGTCGAGCTCACGCTGCCCGACGGCGCCCCCGCCGACCATCCCCCGACAACCGCCGAAGCTGAGGAGTCCGAGTGAGTCAGCCCACCCGCAGCCTGGTCCCCGCCTACGACTACCTGGTGCCCACCGTCGTCGAGCAGACGAGCCGCGGCGAGCGCGCGTTCGACCTCTACTCGCGGCTGCTGAAGGAGCGGATCATCTTCCTCGGCACGCCGATCGACGACGCGATCGCCAACCTGCTCATGGCACAGCTCATCCATCTCGAGAGCGAGGACCCCGACAAGGACATCTCGCTGTACATCAACTCGCCGGGTGGAGAGATCACGGCGCTGATGGCGATCTACGACACGATGCAGTACATCAAGCCCGACGTGCAGACGATCTGCATCGGGCAGGCGGCGTCGGCCGCCGCGGTGCTGCTCGCCGCCGGGACGCGCGGCAAGCGCTACGCGCTGCCGCACGCCCGCATCCTCATCCACCAGCCGCACGGCGGCGCGTCCGGTCAGGCCGTGGACATCGAGATCCAGGCGAAGGAGATCACGCGGATGCGCGAGCTCCTCGACGAGATCCTGGCGTACCACACCGGCCAGCCCGTCGAGAAGGTCGGCGCCGACACCGACCGCGACTTCATCATGGGCGCGACCGAGGCGAAGGAGTACGGGATCGTCGACGAGATCCTGACCAACCGAGACTTGGCTTCGGTGGCGCCCGCCGCCGGGGTCAGCTGATCCGCCCAGCGAGGGGGAGCGCGTCGTGGCGAAGTTCGGTGACGGTGGCGACCTGCTGAAGTGCTCGTTCTGCGGGAAGAGCCAGAAGCAGGTCAAGAAGCTCATCGCTGGCCCCGGCGTCTACATCTGCGACGAGTGCATCGATCTCTGCAACGAGATCATCGAGGAGGAGCTCTCCCAGAGCTCCGAGGTGCGCTTCGACGAGCTCCCCAAGCCGCGTGAGATCTACGAGTACCTGAACGACTACGTCATCGGCCAGGAGCAGGCCAAGAAGATCCTGTCCGTCGCCGTCTACAACCACTACAAGCGGGTGCAGGCCGGCGCGTACGGGGACCCCGACGTCGAGCTTCAGAAGTCGAACATCCTCCTCATCGGGCCGACGGGGTGCGGCAAGACCCTGCTCGCCCAGACGCTCGCCCGCCTGCTGAAGGTCCCGTTCGCGATCGCCGACGCCACCGCGCTCACCGAGGCGGGCTACGTCGGCGAGGACGTCGAGAACATCCTCCTCAAGCTCATCCAGGCGGCCGACTACGACGTCAAGAAGGCCGAGACCGGCATCATCTACATCGACGAGATCGACAAGATCGCCCGCAAGGCGGAGAACCCGTCGATCACGCGCGACGTCTCCGGCGAGGGCGTGCAGCAGGCGCTGCTGAAGATCCTCGAGGGCACGACCGCCTCGGTGCCGCCGCAAGGGGGGCGCAAGCACCCCCACCAGGAGTTCATCCAGATCGACACGACGAACATCCTGTTCCTGTGCGGTGGCGCGTTCGCCGGGATCGACAAGATCATCGAGAGCCGCATCGGCAACCGCGGCGTCGGCTTCGGCGCCGACGTGCGCCGCCCCGACCAGAAGGACCTCGGCGCGCTGCTCGCCGGCGTGCTGCCCGAGGACCTGCTGAAGTTCGGGCTGATCCCCGAGTTCGTCGGCCGCCTCCCCGTCGTCGGGGCGGTGCACAGCCTCGACCAGGAGGCGCTGATGCGCATCCTCGTCGAGCCGAAGAACGCCCTGCTGAAGCAGTACCAGAAGTTCTTCCAGTTCGACGACGTCGACCTCGTGCTCACCGACGACGCGCTCGAAGCCGTGTCCGAGGAGGCGCTGAAGCGCGGCACCGGCGCCCGCGGCCTGCGCGCCATCCTCGAAGAGGTGCTCCTCGACGTCATGTACGACCTGCCGAGCCGCTCCGACGTGGCGCGCTGCGTCATCGACCGGTCGGTCGTCCTCGAGCACATGACGCCGACGCTCATCACCAGCACGCCCGACCGCCGCTCCGCCTGAGCCGCGCCGCGGCGGCGGCGTCCGCGGGTTCGGCCAGCCGTCGCGCGAAGCCGGTTCTCTACACTCGCTTCATGACGGTCCCGGACAAGCCGAGCCTCGACGGGCTCGAGGACCTCTGGAGCGAGCGGTGGGAGGCCGACGGCACCTACCGCTTCGACCGCACGCAGCATCGGGGCGAGATCTTCTCGATCGACACGCCGCCGCCCACCGTCTCGGGCTCCCTGCACATGGGATCGGTGTTCGGGTACGTACAGACCGACACGATCGCCCGCTTCCAGCGCATGCGCGGCCGCGGCGTCTTCTACCCGATGGGCTGGGACGACAACGGGCTCCCCACCGAGCGTCGGGTGCAGAACTACTTCGGGGTGCGCTGCGACCCCGGGCTGCCCTACGACCCGGCGTTCGAGCCGCCGAGCGAGCCGGCGGACCCGCCGGTCGCGATCGCCCGGAGGAACTTCGTCGAGCTCTGCGAGCACCTCGTCGTCGAGGACGAGGCGCGCTTCGAGGAGCTCTGGCGTCACCTCGGGCTCTCGGTCGACTGGCGCCTCACGTACACGACGATCGGCAAGGCCAGCCAGCGCGGCTCGCAGCGCGCCTTCCTGCGCTCCATCGTCCGCGGCGAGGCCTACCAGGCCGAGGCGCCGACCCTCTGGGACGTCGACTTTCGCACCGCGGTCGCGCAGGCCGAGCTCGAGGACCGCGAGCTCGACGGCGCGTACCACGGCGTGCGCTTCCACCGCGCCGACGACGACGGCGTCGTGATCGAGACGACCCGGCCCGAGCTCCTTGCGGCGTGCGTCGCGCTCGTGGCGCACCCCGACGACGACCGCTACACCGACCTCTTCGGGACGCCGGCCCGGACCCCGCTCTTCGACGTCGAGGTGCCGATCGTCCCGCACCCGCTCGCCGACCCCGAGAAGGGCTCGGGGATCGCGATGATCTGCACCTTCGGCGACCTGAGCGACGTCACCTGGTGGCGCGAGCTCGACCTGCCCGCCCGTCCGATCATCGACTGGGACGGGCGCCTGAAGGCCGAGCCGCCCGACGCGATCACCAGTCCGCGCGGCCGCGCCGCGTACGGCGAGCTGGCCGGGCTGACGATCCGCCAGGCCCAGCGCCGCATCGTGGAGCTGCTGCGCGACGCGGGCGAGCTCGTCGGCGAGCCCCAGCGCATCAAGCACGCGGTGAAGTTCTACGAGAGGGGCGAGCGGCCGCTCGAGATCCTCACCACCCGCCAGTGGTACCTGCGCAACGGCGGGCGCGACCCCGCGCTGCGCGCCGAGCTGCTGGCCAGCGGGCATGCGCTCGCCTGGCACCCCGAGCACATGCGCGCCCGCTACGACTCGTGGGTCGAGGGGCTGAACGGCGACTGGCTCGTCAGCCGGCAACGGTTCTTCGGCGTCCCGTTCCCGATCTGGTACCCGGTCGACGCCGACGGCGCGCCGAGCTGGGACAAGCCCATCATGGCGTCCGAGGCGAGCCTGCCCGTCGACCCGTCGAGCGACGCCCCCGACGGGTACGACGAGCCGCAGCGGGGCCAGCCCGGCGGCTTCGTCGGCGACCCCGACGTGATGGACACGTGGGCCACGTCGTCGCTCACGCCGCAGCTCGCGTGCGGCTGGGAGGACGACCCGGACCTCTTCGCGCGCACGTTCCCGATGGACCTGCGGCCCCAGGGTCCCGAGATCATCCGGACGTGGCTCTTCGACACGGTCGTGCGCGCACACTTCGAGCACGGGGTCCTGCCGTGGGAGCACGTCACGATCAACGGCTGGGTGCTCGACCCCGACCGCAAGAAGATGTCGAAGTCGAAGGGCAACGTCACCACGCCGATGAACCTGCTCGAGCAGTACGGAACGGACGCCGTGCGCTACTGGGCGGCGAGCGGGCACCCGGGCACCGATACCGCGCTCGACGAGGGCCAGATGAAGATCGGCCGGCGCCTGGCGATCAAGATCCTCAACGCGTCGAAGTTCGCGCTCGGGGTGGGCGGCGACGTCGACCCGGCCGCCACGGGCGAGGTGACGAACCCCCTCGACCGCTCCCTGCTCGCGAGCCTCGCCGAGCTCACCGACGACGCCACGGCCGCGTTCGTCGACTTCGACTACGCCCGCGCCCTCGACCACACCGAACGGTTCTTCTGGGGGTTCTGCGACGACTACCTCGAGCTCGTGAAGCAGCGGGCGTACGGCGCCGAGGGCGCGCCCGGCGACCCGTCGGCCCGGGTGACGCTGCTCGCCGCGCTCGAGACCCTGCTGCGGCTCTTCGCGCCGCACCTCCCCTTCGTCACCGAGGAGGTGTGGTCCTGGTGGCGCCCGGGCTCGGTGCACCAGGCGACCTGGCCCGACGGGGCCGCGGTCCGCGCCGCCGCGGCCGGCGGTGACCCGCTCGTCGTCGCGGTCGCCACCGAGGTCCTGGGCGCGGTGCGCAAGGCCAAGACGCAGGAACAGCGATCCCTCCGCGCCGAGGTGGCGCGCGTCAGGGTGCGCGACACCACGCCGCGCCTCGCCGCGCTCCGCCTGGCGGCGGAGGACGTGCGCGCCGCGGCCCGACTCACGGGCGAGGTCGAGCTCGTCGAGTCCGCCGAGCCCGCGGTCGAGGTCGAGCTCGCGCCCGACCCCCGGAGCTGATGTGAACGACCGCCCTCGGGCGTGGCTCGACGACCACGTCAACCTCGAATCCCTCGGCGTCCCCGCCGGGAAGACCCGGCGCGCCACCCGGCCCACGCTCGAGCGCATGGCGGCGCTCGCCCGGCTGCTCGGCTCGCCGCAGCTCGAGTACCCGGTCATCCACGTGACCGGCACGAACGGCAAGACCTCGGTGGCGCGGCTCGCGACGGCCCTGCTCGTCGAGACGGGTCTCTCCGTCGGGTCCTACACGAGCCCGCACCTCGAGCGGGTGAACGAGCGCATCGCGTGGAACGGCCACGAGGTCGACGACGGCACGCTCGACGAGCTCCTCGAGCTGCTCGCCACCGTCGAGCCCCACCTCCCCGAGATCCCCAGTTACTTCGAGCTCCTCACGGGCGCTGCCTTCCGGTGGTTCGCCGACGTCGCCGTCGACGCCGCGGTCGTCGAGGTCGGGCTCGGCGGCACCTGGGACGCGACGAACGTCGCCACCGGCCGGGTCGCGGTGATCACCAACGTCAGCATCGACCACGTCGAGTACCTGGGCCCCACGCGCCTTGACATCGCCGGTGAGAAGGCCGGGATCTTGAAGCCGGGCGCCACGCTCGTGCTCGGCGAGGCCGACCCCGACGTGCGGGCCCCGTTCCTCGAGCGCGGCGCGGCGAACGTCCTGCTGCGGGGCGAGGACTTCGGGGTGCGCGCCAACCGCATGGCGCACGGCGGACGTCTCGTCGACGTCTTCACCCCGGAGGCCCGCTACGACGACCTCTTCCTCTCCCTACACGGCGCGCACCAGGCGGACAACGCCGCGGTCGCGCTCACCGCCGTCGAGGCGCTCCTCGACCGGCCGCTCGCCCCCGAGCTGGTCGCGACCGTGTGCGGGCGCGTCGACGTCCCCGGCCGCCTCGAGGTGGTCGGCCACGCCCCGCTCGTGCTCCTCGACGGCGCGCACAACGTCGCCGGAGCGCACGCGCTCCGCGAGGCCCTCGCCGAGGAGTTCCCCGCCTCGGCGCGCACGCTCGTGGTCGGGCTCCTCGAGCCGAAGGACCCCGCCGAGATGCTGGAGGCCCTCGGTCTCGCCGACGCCGAGCGGCTCATCGTGTGCGAGGCGCCGAGCCCGCGCGCCCAGCCCGCCGACGCGGTGGCCGACGCCGCCCGGGCGCTGGGCCACCCGGCGGACCGGGTGGAGGCGATCCCCGACGTCGGGGCGGCCCTGGCCCGGGCCCGTGTCCTCACGCCGCCCGACGCGCAGGTCGTGGTCACGGGGTCGCTCTACGTGGCCGGCGCGGCGCGCGCCGCGGCCCACCCGGCGAGCGGCCGCCAGCCCGTGAGCCCGCCCCGGTAGGGTCCGCCGCCGTGAGCACCCGCACCCTCTTTCTCTGCAAGCCCGACGCGGTGGAGCGCGGCCTCGTGGGCGAGATCATCGGGCGCGTCGAGCGCAAAGGGCTGCGCATCGTGGCGCTCGACCAGCGCCGGATCGACCGCGTCCTCGCCGAGCAGCACTACGCCGAGCACCGGGGCAAGCCCTTCTTCGAGGAGCTCGTGGTGTTCATCACCCGCGGACCGCTCGTGGCGATGGTCCTCGACGGCGGCCCCGACACGTGGGCGGTCGTCCGCCGGCTGATGGGGTCGACCGACCCGCGCCAAGCCGATCCCGGGACGATCCGCGGCGACCTCGCGCTCGAGACGGGCGAGAACCTCGTGCACGGCTCCGACGGGCCCGAGTCGGCGGCCCGCGAGATCGCCCTCTTCTTCCCCGACCTCGCCTGAGAGGGTACGCGGACTTCGCGCGGCCGCCTGGTTCAATGGCCGGGTGGCATCACGGGGCGCGCCGCCCCCGCCCACGAGGACGGCTGGACCGACCTGGGAGCAGGCCCTAGCCTGGCCGAGTCCCGGACCCCGTCGGATTGCTGGACGGTCTGTGAACGCCCCCTGGTACACCAACGTCATCGGTCGCGACATGGCCGTCGACCTCGGCACGGCGAACACAGTCGTCTACGCGCGGGGCCAGGGGATCGTCCTCAACGAGCCGTCGATCGTCACCATCGACCTGCGCGACGGCTCGCTGCTCGCCGTCGGCACGAAGGCGAAGCGGATGCTGGGCCGCACCCCGTCCCACATCGAGGCCATCCGGCCGCTGAAGGACGGCGTCATCGCCGACTTCGACATCTGCGAACAGATGCTGCGCTACTTCATCCAGAAGGTCCACCAGCGCAACCGCTGGGCGAAGCCCCGCATGGTCATCTGCATCCCCTCGGGGATCACGGGCGTCGAGCGGCGGGCCGTGCAGGAGGCCGCCGAGTTCGCCGGCGCCCGCAGCCCGGTCATGGTCGTCGAGGAGCCGATGGCGGCCGCCATCGGCTCGGGCCTGCCGATCCACGAGCCGACCGGCAACATGATCGTCGACATCGGGGGCGGCACCACCGAGGTGGCGGTCATCTCGATGGGCGGGATCGTGGCCAGCGAGGCGAGCCAGATCGCGGGCGACGAGTTCGACGAGTCGATCATCTCGTTCATGAAGCGCGAGTACTCGCTGGCGCTCGGGGAGCGCACCGCCGAGGACATCAAGCACCAGCTGGCGAGCGCCTATCCCCTCCAGGACGAGTTCTACGCCGAGGTGCGGGGCCGGGACCTCGTGACCGGCCTGCCCCGCACCGTCACCGTCTCGACGCAGGAGATGCGCGAGGCGATCGAGGAGAACGTCGCCGCGGTCATTGACACCATCAAGGTCACGCTCGACAAGACCCCGCCCGAGCTCGCCGCGGACGTCATGGAGCGCGGCATCACCCTCGCCGGAGGCGGCGCGCTGCTGCTCGGCCTCGACGCGGCGATCCAAGCCGAGACCGGCATGCCCGTCCGCAAGGCCAAGAACCCGCTCTTCTCGGTGGTCGTCGGCTCGGGGCGCTGCCTCGAGCAGTTCGACGCGCTGCGACAGGTGCTCATCAGCGGCCCCGAAGACTGATCCGAGCCCTCCGGCTCCAGGGAGGCGCTCATGGCCGTCTATCGCCGAGACACGCGGGGGCGGTTCCTGCTCACGGCGGTCATCGTGTCGTCGCTGCTGCTCATCACGATCGACTCCGGGAACGGCAGCGGCGCCGTCGCCTCGCTGCGCTCCACCGCGCACAACATCATCTCGCCCCTCCAGTCCGTGGTGAACGACGCGTTCCAGCCGCTGCGCGACGTCGCGGGCGGGATCACCACCTACGGGTCCCTGAAGAACCAGAACGACGAGCTGCGCCGCCAGATCTCCGACCTGCGCGGCCAGCTGCGCCAGACCCGGGGGGTCGGCAACGAGCTGCCCGAACTCGAGAAGCTGCTCGACCTGCCGACGGTGGCCGACGCGACCGGCATCGTGGCCCGCGTCACCGCCGGCGCGCCGGGCAACTTCGAGCGCACCGTCGTCCTCGACAAGGGGTCGAGCGAGGGCCTGCGGGTTGGCTACCCGGTGGTGACGGGCGACGGCCTCGTGGGCACGATCACCCAGGTCGCGGGGCAGTCGGCCACCGTGACCCTGCTCGACAGCCCGACGCTCGGCGTCGGCGTGCGCCTCACGACGAGCAACACCGAGGGCATCACGGTCGCGAAGGCGGGGGAGCGCGATCTGACGATCGGGTTCCTCTCCGACTCGAACGTGAAGGCGCAGAAGGGCGAGCTGGTGCTCACGTCAGCGTCCGCGAACGAGGCGTTCCCGCCGGACATCGTCGTGGGCACGGTGGTGTCGTACTCCAAGCCCCTCCAGGACCTCGCGCCGACGATCACCGTCGCGCCAACCGTGAACCTCGACGACCTCGACTTCGTGAAGGTCCTGCGGTTCCCCGATCCCACTGCTGCGCCGCGAGGCGGGTGACCATCGGCTCGTGGGTCTGCGCCGCATCCGACTCATCCTCGTCGTCATCACCCTGGTCGTGCTCCAGACGACGGTGGTCACGCACCTGCGCGTCCTCGACGCGGTGCCGAACCTGCTGCTCGTCGGCGCGGTCGCGATGGCGTACGACTCCGGTCCGCTCCCCGGGGCCCTGTTCGGGTTCGCCGGCGGCCTGGGCATCGACCTGTTCCTCACCACACCGCTCGGTCTCTCGGCGCTCAGCTACGCGCTGACCGCGTACGGCGTCGGCGTCTTCCAGGGCGGCCTCATCCGCGAGACGCGCACCATCGCGCCGGTGCTCGGCTTCGTCGGGGGCATCGTGGGGAACATCCTTTTCATCGTGATCGGCGGGATCGCCGGGCGCGGTGAGCTCTTCGCGCTGCACAACATCCAGGTGATCGTCGTCTCGTCGGTGTACGACGCGGTGGTGGCCTACGCCGTGTTCCCATTCGTGCGCTGGGCGGCCAAGACCGACGTGGGACGGGCCTGGCCCGGTCGCTAGGCTGGCGTCACCGTGACCCCGCGAGCCGGCCGGCGCTCGTCCACGCCGCCCGGGGGCGGCCGGCGGCGTGCAGCCGACCGACCGGGGGACCCGACCACGATCGCCGCGGGGTGCACGTGACCGAGGGCATCAGCCGTTTTCGACTGACCGTCATCGGGGTCATCGTCGCCCTCCTGTTCGTCGGGCTGCTCGGTCGCCTCTGGTTCCTCCAGATCGCGCAGTCGAACACCTACGTCGGCACGACCACCGCGAACCGGATCCGGATCGTGACCCAGCCGTCGGTCCGCGGGGCGATCCTCGACAACCTCGGCCGCGTCGTCGTCGAGAACCAGCTCGTGCTGTCCATCCAGATCGCCCGCGGGCTCTCGTCCAGCGAGCAGAAGAAGACCGTGAAGAACCTGGCGGCGCTCCTGAACGTCCCGCAGAGCGCGATCCTCAAGCAGATCCACAACCCCGACCTGACGCCGTACGAGCCGATCCCCGTGGACGCGCCCAACATCACCTACGACACGCTCGTCGCGATCAAGGAGCGCCCCGAGCTGTACCCGGGTGTCACGGCGACGCAGCGCACGGCGCGGGTCTACCCGTACGGGGCGCTCGCCGCGAACCTGCTCGGCTACCTCGGCTCGGTGAACGCCCAGGACCTGAAGACCCACCCGGACCAGCACTACACGGCCGAGGACGTGATTGGGAAGGACGGTGTCGAGCAGGTCTTCGAGAACGAGCTGCGCGGCGAGCCGAACATGCGCCGCCTCGAGGTCGACAGCCGGGGCCAGGTCGTCCAGACGCTGCTCAACCAGCCGGCCCAGGCGGGCAACGACGTCAAGCTCACGATGAACATCGACGTCCAGGCCGAGACGGACAACGCGCTCACGCAGGGCATCGCCGACGTGCGTGGCACCCAGGACACGACGATCACGAGCCACAACCAGAACTTCGTCGCGCCCGGCGGCTCGGCCGTCGTGCTCGACGCCCGCACGGGCTCGGTCGTGGCGATGTCCTCGTTCCCGTCGTACCCGGTCGACCAGTTCACGAACGGGATCCCGCCCGCGCTCTTCAGGCCGTGCACGTCGTCCATGACGACCACCTCGACGACGAGCCCGTCGGCGAGCCAGGGGCCGCCGACGTGTTCGCTGCTGAACCGGGCGACGCAGGGCCAGTACCCGCCGGGTTCGACGTTCAAGCTGATGACCGCCATCGCGGCGCTCGAGTACAACCAGGTGCAGCCGGGCAACGCCGACTACTCCCTCGACGACAACGGCTGCATCAAGTACGGCGCCCCGGGCAACTACCAGCAGTTCTGCAACGCCGGCAAGGAGGCGAACGGCATCGTCGACCTGACGAGGGCGCTCACGGTGTCGAGCGACGTCTACTTCATGAGTCTCGGCTTCAAGTTCTACAACACGTGGGACTGCGGCACCCCGACGTGCAGCTTCGGCTCCGGCCACCCGAACCACGACGCGGGCTACGGGATCCAGAACGTCGCCCGCGAGTTCGGGTTCGGCCGCCCGACGGGCAGCGGCCTGCCGGAGGAGGGCGAGGGCCGCGTCCCCGACCAGCAGTTCAAGATCGCGCTGAACCAGTCGAGTGCCGACCCGTACTCCCGCGACTGGCTGCCCGGCGACAGCGCGAACGTCGCGATCGGGCAAGGCGACGTGCTCGTTACACCGCTCCAGCTCGCGGACGCCTACGCGGCGTTCATCAACGGCGGGACGCTCTTCACCCCGCGGCTGGCGAGCGAGATCCTGCGCCCCGACGGCCAGACGCCCGTCCGCCAGCTCCCGACCGAGGTCGTGCACCACATCACGGTCCCCGACTCGATTCGGGCGCAGATCCTGCCCGGCCTCGCCGGGGTCGTGAGCTCCGGTGACGGCACCGGCGCCGCGGCGTTCAAGGGCTACAGCGGTCTGCCGATCGCCGGGAAGACGGGCACGGCGCAGCAGCCGCCGCCGCAGGAGGACACCGCCTGGTTCGTCGGGCTCGTGAACCCCAACAACGACCCGACGCTGCCGCAGTACGTCGTCGTCGTGAACGTCGAGCAGGCCGGGTTCGGCGGGACCGTCGCCGCGCCCATCGCCCGCCGAATCATCGAGACGCTGAGCGGCAACGCGAACCCCGGGCCCGTCGAGCTCGTCCGACCCCAAGCCGACTGATGGCTGTCTCCGTCCGCACCCGCTCCCGCAACCGGTCGCCGTACGCCGCGGTGTACGGGCCGCCCAAGAAGCGCAGCTTCGTCCTGCTCGACCGCGAGCTCGTGGAGCGGCTCGACTGGGTGCTCATCGCGGCGTGCGCCGCGATCGCGATCTTCGGGATCGTGATGATCTACTCGTCGTCCCGGACCCTCGTGCCCGGCGACCCGACCTACTACGTGAAGCGCCAGGTGCTCGCGCTGGTGCTCGGGGTCGTCCTCGGGATCGTCATCCTGCGCTTCGACTACCGCAAATGGCGCGACTTCTCGCTCATCGCGTACATCGGCGTCGTCATCCTCCTCTTCCTGGTGATCTCGCCGTTCGGCTCGAGCGTGAAGGGCCACCAGGCCTGGTTCCAGCTGCCGTTCGGCTTCCAGCTCCAGCCGTCCGAGCTCGCCAAGTTCGGGCTCATCGTCGCGCTGGCCGGCTACGTGAACGAGTACCGCCACGACATCGACCCGTGGCGGCTCGTCGTCATCGTCGGCCTCTCGCTCATCCCGATCGCGCTCGTCCAGCTGCAAGGCGACCTCGGGACCAACATCGTGCTGATCTTTGCCGTCATCGGGCTGCTCGCCGTCGCCGGTGTGCCCGGCCGGTACCTGGCGATCCTGACCGGGCTCGGTCTCACGCTCATCTTCGCCGTGATCAGTCTCGGGATCTTGCAGCAGTATCAGGTCGACCGATTGACCACCGTGTTCTCGAGCAGCAACGGCAAGCACCAGACCGCGACGGCGTACAACCAGAACCAGTCGGTGGCGACGATCTCGACCGGCGGGTTCAACGGCCTCGGCCTCTTCAACGGCCCCCAGACCAGGCTCGGGTTCGTCCCCGAGCAGCAGACCGACTTCATCTTCACCGCGGTGGGGGAGGAGCTCGGCTTCGTCGGCGGCGCGCTGCTCCTCGCCCTGTTCGGCCTCGTGATCTGGCGCACCTGGCGAACCGCCCGGATCGCCTCCGACTTCTACGGGACGATGGTCTGCGCCGGCGTGCTGGCGCTCTTCGCCTTCCAGATCTTCGAGAACATCGGCATGACCATGGGGATCATGCCGGTGACGGGGATCCCGCTCCCGTTCATGAGCTACGGCGGCTCGTCGCTGCTGGCCAGCTGCGCCTGCGTCGCGCTCGTGTGCAACGTCCACGCCCGGCGGTTCACCTGATCGGCCGTCGCCGGGCCCGGTAATATGGGTGCAGACATGACCACCCTGTGGCCCCGGATCGAGCCGCTGCTCGGCCGGGTCGAGAAGCCCGCCCGATACATCGGGCTGGAGTCAGGGAGCGTGCAGCCCGACCATCGGGCTGGTCAGGTCGCCTGGCTGCTCGTCTACCCCGACACCTACGAAATCGGCCTGCCGAACCAGGGCCTCCAGATCCTCTACGAGATCCTCAACGAACGCACCGACGCGGTCGCCGAGCGGGCGTACGCGCCCTGGGTCGACCTCGAGGCGATGCTGCGCGAGCGGCGCCTGCCCCTGTTCTCGCTCGAGACGCACCGCCCGGCCCGGGCCTTCGACGTGCTCGCGTTCAACGTGTCGGCCGAGCTCGTCTACACCAACCTGCTGAACTGCGTGGACCTCGCCGGGGTCGCCGTGCGGGCCGAGGACCGCCGCGACGAGGACCCGCTCGTCATCGCCGGGGGCCACTGCACCTACAACCCGGAGCCGCTCGCCGACTTCGTCGACGCGTTCGTGCTCGGCGACGGCGAGGAGGTCGCCGGCGAGATCACGGCCGTGCTCGCCGCCCAGGCTCGCCCCCGGCGGCGGGCCGACGTCCTGCGGGCCCTCGCGCAGGTGCGGGGCGTGTACGTCCCGTCGCTCTACGACGTGCAGTACGACGGCCCGGCGCTCGCGGGGATCACGCCCAAGTTCCCCGACGTGCCCGCGGTGGTCGAGAAGCGCACCGTCGCCGACCTCGCGGACTGGCCGTACCCGAAGCACCAGCTCGTGCCGCTCGTCGAGGTGGTCCACGACCGCCTGAACGTCGAAGTGTTCCGGGGGTGCACCCGCGGGTGCCGGTTCTGCCAGGCGGGGATGATCACCCGGCCGGTGCGCGAGCGACCGGCCGACCAGGTGCGGACGATGGTGACGGACGGGCTGCGGCGCACCGGCTACGACGAGGTGGCGCTCACGTCCCTGTCCAGCGCCGACTTCTCGGGCATCGAGTCCGTCGTAGGCGACGTCGTCGGGGACGGGTCGGGCTGCGTGAGCCTGTCGCTGCCGTCGCTGCGCGTCGACGCGTTCACGGTCGGGCTGGCGAGCCAGATCCAGCGCGTGCGGCGCACCGGCCTCACGTTCGCGCCCGAGGCGGGGAGCTGGCGCCTGCGGCAGGTGATCAACAAGCTCATCACCGAGGACGACCTCTACGCGTCGGTCGACGCCGCCTACTCGCAGGGGTGGCGGCGCGTGAAGCTCTACTTCATGGTCGGCCTGCCGACCGAGGCCGACGAGGACACGCTCGGCATCGCCGACCTGGCGCGCCACGTCGTCGCGCTCGGCCGGCGCCACACCCGGGGCGCGAGCGCGACGGTGTCGGTCGGCGGGTTCGTCCCGAAGCCGCACACCCCGTTCCAGTGGTTCGGCCAGAACGGCATCCCCGAGCTGCAGCGCAAGGTGGGCCTGCTGCGCGACGCGCTGCGCCGCTCCGGCGCGCAGGTGCGCTGGCACGACCCCGCCGCGACGTTCGTCGAGGGGATCGCCAGCCGCGGGGACCGGCGGATCGGCCGGGTCATCGAGCGGGTGTGGCGAGCCGGGGGGACGTTCCAGGAGTGGAGCGAGCGCTTCGACCTCGCACCGTGGCTCGACGCGATGGCGGCCGAGGGGCTCGACCCCGCCTGGTACGTGACGCGGCACCGCACGCGCGAGGAGCACCTCCCGTGGGCGCACGTGTCGGCTGGGCTGCACGAGGACTTCCTGTGGGACGACTGGCAGCAAGCCCTTGCGGCCCATGGGCTCCCCGACTGCCGGTGGACGCCCTGCTACGACTGCGGGGTGTGCACCGACCACGCGCTCGAGCACGTCGTCGGGTCGGCGACGCCTCCGGCGGGCGGCAGCCAGGGCACCGGGCAGGACCTCTCGGGGGGCGGGGCGATCCCCGTCCGGTTCTTGGAGGTGACCCGTGCGCGGTGACGCGGGATTCCCGGTCCGCCTCCGGTTCTCGAAGCGGGGCAAGATCCGCTTCGTCTCCCACCGCGACGTCGCGCGGGCGTTCGAGCGGTCGCTCCGCATCGCCGGTCTGCCCGTCGCGCACACCGCGGGCTTCTCGCCGCGCCCGAAGGTCAGCTTCGGCCTGGCGCTCGGTGTCGGCTACGAGAGCGACGCCGAGTACCTCGACGTCGAGCTGCGCGAGCCGACCGACGTCGGCCAGCTGCCCGACGCCCTGGGGGCCGGCCTGCCGCCCGGCCTGGACGTGCTGGACGCCGCGCCGCTCGCGCCACGCGCGCCCGCGCTTCAGGAATCGGTGACCACCGTGGCCTACGAGCTCACGCCGTCCGGCCTGGCGCCCGACGCGCTCACCGCGGCGACCGCCGCGCTCCAGGCCGCGACCACCCTGCCCGTCGCCACGACCCGCAAGGCCCAGCCGGTCGTGGTCGACGTGCGTCCCAGCCTGCGCGACCTGGCCGTCACACCCGACGGCCATCGCCTCGCCGTCGAGGTCTCGACGCAGCCGCGCCCGGCGCGGCCGCCCGAGGTCTTCACGGCGTTGCGGACCCTCGCCGGCGTCGACGCCGACGACGGCGAGGACCGGGTGCTGCGCACCCATCAATGGATCGAGCGTGACGGCGCGCGGTACGAGCCGCTGGCAGCCGATCGCGCACCGTCCGCCCCCGCGGGGGCGGTCACGCGAGCACCGGCGGTGCTCACGTCATGAACAAAGGATCGACTAATGCCCAACGAAACTCCGGAGGCAACGACCTCCGTCACCCCCGGCGCGCCGGACGCGCCGGAGACCCGCAGCGAGGCGCCTGTCGCTGACTCGGGCGCGCCCCGCCCCGACGGCGACGGCACAGCGTCGGGTGCCCCACGCCGGCGGCGCCGCCGCGGCTCGCGCGGCGGCCGGAACCGCAACAAGAGCAGCGCGGCGCGCGCGAACAACGGCGACCAGGACGCGGCCTCCGCACCTGAAGCCGCGTCCGCGAAGCCCAAGATCGGCGACAGCCGACCGGCGCCGGCGGCCCAGAAGTCGAGCACCTCGCGGCGGCGCCGCCGCGGCGGCCGCAACCGAGCCGGCGGCTCGACGACCACCTCGACCAACGACGTCATCCAGGCCGACCTGGGCGTCGGGAGCGGCGTCGACCTCGACGACCTCGACGACGAGCAGCGCGAGCGGCGACGCGGCCGGACCCGGAAGGGGCGCCCCGCGGGCCGCTACCAGCTGCTCATCCACACGAGACCGAACGGGCACACGCACCTCGCGCTGCTCGAGGGCCGGGTGCTCGTCGAGCACTCGGTGAGCACGCCGTCCGACGCTGACAGCATCGACGGGAACATCTACCTCGGCCGGGTGCAGAACGTGCTTCCCGGCATGGAGGCGGCGTTCGTCGACTTCGGGACGCCGAAGAACGGCGTGCTGTACCGGGGCGACGTCGCGTTCGACGCCGACGAGGTCGAGGAGAAGCAGCCGAGGATCGAGCGGCTCCTCAAGGCCGGGCAGAGCGTCGTCGTGCAGGTCACCAAGAACCCCATCGGGGCGAAGGGCGCCCGACTGACCCAGGAGGTCAGCCTCGCCGGGCGGTTCGTCGTGATGGTGCCGGGCCAGCCCCAGACCTACGGCATCTCGAAGCGCCTCCCGGACGACGAGCGGCGCCGGCTGCGTCGCGTGCTCGAGGGGCTGCGCCCGCCCGACGTGGGGCTCATCGTGCGCACCGCCGCCGAGGGGGCCGCGCCCGAGGAGCTCGAGCGTGACGTGGCTCGGCTGCGCGACCAGTGGGAGCAGATCTCGGCGCTCGCCGCCCGCTCGAAGCCCGCGCGGCTGCTCTACCAGGAGCCGCCCCTGCCGCTGCGTGTCGTGCGCGAGGAGTTCACGAAGGAGTACCGGGCGGTGCTCGTCGACGACCGTGAGCTCTACGAGCAGGTGCGGGCGTACATCGAGGCGGTCACGCCCGAGCTCGCCGAGCGGGTCGAGTACTACGACGCGGAGGCCGAGGGGCTGCCGCTCTTCGAGCGCCACCACGTGAACGAGCAGCTGCTCAAGGCCCTCGACCGCAAGGTCTGGCTGCCCTCGGGCGGATCGCTCATCATCGAGCGCACCGAGGCGTTCACGGTCATCGACGTGAACACGGGCAAGAACGTCGGGACCTCGAGCCTCGAGGAGACCGTGTACCGCAACAACCTCGAGGCGGCCGACGAGATCGCCCGGCAGCTGCGGCTCCGCGACATCGGCGGGATCATCGTCATCGACTTCATCGACATGGAGATCAAGGCGAACCGGGAGGCGGTGATCGCCGCGTTCCGCCGGGCGCTCGCACGCGACAAGACGCGGACCCAGGCGTTCGAGATCTCCGAGCTCGGGCTCGTCGAGATGACCCGCAAGCGCGTCTCCGAGGGCCTCGTCGAATCGATGAGCGAGACCTGCCCGACGTGCCAGGGCCGCGGCTACCTCCTCGAGGAGAGTCTCCTCGAGGAGCTGCAGTAACATCGCGGCTTCGTCTTGGAGGTCACGATGTACGCGGTGGTGCGCACCGGCGGCAAGCAGTACCGGGTGGAGCAGGGTCAGCGGCTCCACGTCGAGCGGCTCGGCGTCGACGCGGGCGGCGAGGTGGACCTCGCGCCGGTGCTGCTGGTCGACGGCCAGAAGGTGCTCGCCACGCCCGGTCAGCTCGGCGGGGCGCGGGTGCGCGCCCGGGTCGTCGAGGAGACGAAGGGCCCGAAGATCCACGCCGCCACGTACCAGGCCAAGACGAACCGGCGCCGCCGCTGGGGTCACCGGCAGCGGGCGTCGGTCGTCGAGATCACCGAGATCGTCGCGGGGTAAGGCATGTCGAAGAAGAAGGGGGCGGCCTCGTCCCGCAACGGTCGCGACTCGGCGGCGCAGCGCCTCGGCGTGAAGGTCGGCGCCGGCGCGCCCGTGCGGGCCGGCGCCATCCTCGTGCGCCAGCGCGGCACCCGCTTCCATCCGGGCGAGAACGTCGGACGCGGCGGCGACGACACGCTCTTCGCCACGTCCGACGGCGTCGTGCGCTTCGTGTCACGCCGGGGTCGCAAGCTCGTCGACGTCGTCGCGGGCTGAGGCGCCCCCGGGGATCTTCCCCGGCGCTGCACGACCTCGTCCCTATCCTGCGGTCATGGCCCAGTCCGCCTTCGTCGACGAGGTGCAGGCCAACCTGCGCGGCGGCGACGGCGGTGCGGGCGCCGTGTCGTTCCGCCGGGAGGCGCACGTTCCCCGCGGCGGACCCGACGGTGGGGACGGCGGGGCCGGCGGCGACGTGATCCTGGCCGCCGACCGCAACGTCGCCTCGCTGCTGGCCTTCCGTGACCACCCGCACCGCCGCGCCGAGTCGGGCCGCCACGGCGCGGGCCGTCGCCGGCACGGCGCCCGGGGCGCCGACCTCACCGTGGCCGTGCCCGAGGGGACGCTCGTGCGCGCCCGCGACGGTGCGCTGCTCGCCGACCTCGTCGCGACCGGGGACCGCTACGTCGCGGCGCGCGGCGGGCGGGGCGGCCGCGGCAACGCCCGCTTCCTGTCGAACCGGCGGCGCGCGCCGGCGTTCGCCGAGCAGGGCGAGTACGGCGAGGAGCGCTGGCTGCGCCTCGAGGTGTCGCTCGTCGCCGACGCCGCGCTGGTCGGGCTCCCCAACGCCGGGAAGTCGACGCTCATCGCCGCGGTGAGCGCGGCCCGCCCCAAGATCGCCGACTACCCGTTCACCACCCTCGAGCCCCACCTCGGGGTCGTCCGCCAGGGCGACGTCGAGTTCGTGCTCGCCGACATCCCGGGCCTCATCGACGGCGCGGCCGACGGCCGGGGCCTCGGCCACCGCTTCCTCCGCCACGTCGAGCGCGCGCGGGTGCTGGTGCTGCTGCTCGACCTGGCGAACGTCGAGGGGCGCAGCCCGCAAGACCAGGAGCACACGCTGCTCGCCGAGCTGGAGCGGTACCAGCCCGAGCTGTGCGCCCGGCCCCGCCTCGTCGTCGGCACGAAGGCCGACGTCGCCACCGAGTCCTTCGACGGCCTCGCCATCTCGGCCGTCACCCACGACGGGCTCGATCGGTTCGTGCGCAGCCTCGGCGGGCTCGTCGAGCAGGCGCGGGCCGCGACGCCGCCCCCCGCGGCGCCCGTCGTGCTGCGCCCCCAGGACGACGGCTTCGCCGTCGTCCGCGACGCCGACGGCGCCTGGCGCGTCGCGGGACGCGACGCCGAGCGGGTCGTCGCCGTCACCGACCTCACGGACGCCGACGCGCTCGCCTACGTCCGCGACCGTTTCCGGCGCCTCGGTGTCGACCGGGCGCTGCTCCGCGCCGGGGCGCGCGACGGCGACGTGATCCGGATCGGCGCGGTCGAGCTCGAGTACCTCGAGGAGCCGGCCGAGCCGTGAGAGCCGTCGTGAAGGTCGGGACGTCGTCAGTCACCCGCGAGACCGGCGAGCTCGACGACGGCGCCCTCGCCAAGCTGGCCGGCGAGGTCGCGGACGCGCACGCCGCCGGCCACTCGATCGTGCTGGTCTCGTCCGGCGCGATCGCGGCGGGGCTGCCCGCCCTCGGGCTCGGCCGCCGCCCGAGCGACATCGGCACCCTCCAAGCGATCGCCGCGGTCGGCCAGCCGCGCCTGATGGCGCGCCTTGCCGACGAGTTCCGCGGCCGCGGCCTCGTCACCGGGCAGGTCCTGCTGACGCCCCACGACTTCGGGCAGCGCGCGCAGTACCTGCACGCCCGCCAGACCCTGGGCCGTCTCCTCGACCTCGACGTCGTGCCCGTCGTGAACGAGAACGACACGGTCGCCGACGACGAGATCCGCTACGGCGACAACGACCGGCTCGCCGCGCTGGTCTCCCACCTCGTGCACGCCGACGTCCTCGTCCTGCTCACCGACACGCACGGGCTCTTCACCGCCGACCCGCGCCTCGACACCGAGGCGTCGCTCATCGAGGAGATCCTCGAGGTCGACGCCGCCCTCGAGGCGGTCGCCGGCAGCGCCGGGAGCGACCGGGGCAGCGGCGGGATGGCCAGCAAGCTCGCGGCGGCGAAGATCGCCGCCTGGTCCGGGGTGCGCTCGGTCATCGCGTCGGCCGACACGCCGGGCGTGCTGCGCCGCGCCATCGAGGCCGAGCCGGTTGGCACCGTCGTCGTGCCTCGCCCGGCGCGCCTGCCGAGCCGCAAGCTCTGGATCGCGTTCGCCCGCGGGGCCGCCGGGCGGGTCGTGGTGGACGCCGGCGCCCGGCGGGCACTCACCGCGGACCACCGCTCCCTGCTCCCGGCCGGGGTGCGGGCCGTCGAGGGCCGCTTCGACGCCGACGACGCCGTCGAGGTCGTCGCCGACGACGGCGTCGCCTTCGCGAAGGGCCTCGTCCGCTACGGCAGCGACGCCCTCCGCCAGGTCGCCGGCCGGCGCACCACCGACCTACCGGACGGTGCCCCCCACGAGGTCATCCACCGCGACGACCTGGTCGTGCTCACCTGAGAGAAAAACCCGGGGGGGTGCTCTTGCGCCCGGCCGTGACGTCGGACACACTTCCTCCACTCGTCGTCGGCCGACGGGGGGAGGACCACCGATCGGGGGTCCACACGGCCGGCGCGTGGCGGGAGTGTGGCGCGAGGCCCGCGCCGGCGGACCACCGCAACGGCGCGGCCTCGCGGCCCTCCCGCAGCCGCGCCGCCCCCGCCAAAGCCCCGGAGCCTCCGGCGAGGCCGCCAGTACACTCCGGTCGTGCCCGCCGTCGCCGAGCTGGGTCGCCGCGCCAGGGCGGCGGCCCGCCGTCTCGCCACCGCCGGGTCCGCGGCACGAGACGCCGCGCTGGGCGCGGCCGCCGACCTCCTCCTCGACCGGACCCCCGAGCTCCTCGACGCCAACGCGGCCGACGTCACCGACGCCGAGGCGGCCGGGCTCGACCCCACGCCCCTCGACCGGCTCCGGCTGACCGACGCCCGCCTCCAGGCGATGGCCGACGGCCTCCGCCAGGTCGCCGCCCTCCCCGACCCGCTCGGCGAGGTCCTCGCCGGGTGGCGACGCCCGAACGGGCTCGAGCTGCGCCAAATCCGCGTCCCCCTCGGGGTCGTCGCCGTCATCTACGAGAACCGGCCCAACGTCACGAGCGACGCCGCGGCGATCGCCATGAAGGCCGGCAACGCGGTGCTGCTCCGGGGGTCGGCGAGCGCCCACCGCACCAACCGGGTGATCGCCGACACGGTCCGCGACGGGCTCACGAAGGCCGGCCTCCCCGCGGACGCGACCCAGCTCCTCGACGACCCGTCGCACGAGGCCGCGGTGGAGCTCATGCGCCTCCGGGACGTCGACTGCCTCATCCCCCGGGGCGGGTACGCGCTGATCGCCAGCGTCCGGGAGCACGCGACCGTGCCGGTCATCATCGACGGGGACGGCAACTGCCACGTGTACGTCGACGCGGCCGCCGACCTCGACGAGGCGCTCGCCATCGTCGTGAACAGCAAGACGAACCGGCCCGGCGTCTGCAACGCGGCCGAGACGCTGCTCGTCCACGCCGACGTCGCCGACCGCTTCGTGCCCCGGGTCGCCGCGGTGCTCGGCGAGTACGGAGTGGAGCTGCTCGGCGACGACGCGGCGTGCCGGCTCGCGCCGATGCGCGCCGCGACCGAGGACGACTTCGCGCGCGAGTTCCTCGACCTGCGGCTGAGCGTCGCCGTCACGCCCACCCTCGACGCCGCGCTCGACCACATCCACCGCTTCGGGACCGGCCACACCGAGGCGATCGTGACCCGGGACCTCGACGCGGCCCGGCGCTTCACCCACGAGGTCGACGCCGGGGTCGTCATCGTCAACGCGTCGACCCGCTTCACCGACGGGGAGCGCTTCGGGTTCGGCGCCGAGATCGGCATCTCGACGCAGAAGCTCCACGCTCGCGGGCCGATGGGCCTCCAGGCGCTCACCACCTACCGCTACGAGGTGTGGGGCGACGGCCAGGTGGTCGAGTAGTGGCCGACCGCTTCACCTCGGTCGCCGACGTCACCGACCGGCTGCGCGGCGTCGACTACCTCGCCGACTCGACGATCGCGGGCGTCGTCTACCTCGCCGACCGCCTCGAGAAGCCAGTGCTCGTCGAGGGGCCAGCCGGCGTCGGCAAGACCGAGCTCGCGAAGGCCCTCAGCCGCTCGATGGGCGCGCGCCTCATCCGGCTCCAGTGCTACGAGGGCCTCGACGAGGCGAAGGCGCTCTACGAGTGGAACTACAAGAAGCAGCTGCTGCGCATCCAGGCCGACCGCGAGCACGAGACGTCGTGGGCCGACACCGAGGCCGACATCTTCTCGGAGCCGTTCCTGCTCACCCGCCCCCTCCTCCAGGCCATCCGCGCGGAGGAGCCGGTCGTGCTCCTCATCGACGAGGTCGACCGGGTCGAGATCGAGACCGAGGCGCTGCTCCTCGAGGTGCTCTCCGACTTCCAGGTGTCGATCCCCGAGCTCGGCACGATCGTCGGCCACCAGCGGCCGCCCGTGATCCTCACCTCGAACAACACGCGGGAGCTCTCGGAGGCGCTGAAGCGCCGCTGCCTCTACCTCCACATCGACTACCCGGACGTGGAGCGCGAGAAGGACATCGTGCGCGTCCGCGTCCCCGAGATCGACGACGAGCTCGCCGACCAGGTCGCCCGCGTCGTGCGCTCGATCCGGGACCTCGAGCTGAAGAAGGCCCCCTCGATCTCGGAGACGATCGACTGGGCGCGGACGCTCCTCTATCTCGGGACGTCCGAGATCTCGCCCGAGGTCATCGGCGAAACCCTCCACGTGCTCCTGAAGTACCAGTCCGACATCGCGAAGGCCCGCAAGGAGCTCGTGCCCACCGCGGACGCGTGATGCTCGACGTCCTCCAGGGCTTCATCCACGAGCTGCGTAGCGCCGGGCTCCCGGTGTCGATGACCGAGAACCTCGACGCGATGCGCGCCGTCGAGCACATCGACATCGCCGACCGCGACGAGTTCCGGACCGCGCTCGGGGCCACGCTCGTCAAGCACCACCGCCACTGGCAGGCGTTCGAGACCGTCTTCGACGTCTACTTCTCGCTCTACTCGCACGGCGTCGAGGCGGACGACCCCAACGCCGACGAGTGGGCCGAGCTCGCCGGTCAGGAGGGCCAGGCGGCCGGCGGCGGGCCCGGTGGGGAGCTGAGTCGCGAGGAGCTCGCGCAGATGCTCCTCGACGCGCTCATGAGCATGGACCGCGACCAGCTGCGGCGACTCGCGGCCGCGGCCGTGCAGGCCTTCGCCGGCATGGAGCCCGGACGGCCCGTGGGCGGCACGTATTACCTGTACCGGACGCTGCGCCAGCTCGACCTCGACGACCTCGCGGCCCGTCTCGTCGGGCGGGCGCGCGACGAAGGCGACGTGCCCGACGACCCGCTCGCGGCGCGCCTGCAGGAGGAGGAGTTCCAGCGACGGCTCAGGGTGCTGCGCCAGCTCGTCGAGTCCGAGATCCGGCGCCGGCTCGTCGCCGACCGGGGCATCGAGGCGATGGCCCGGACGCTGCGCAAACCGCTGCCCGAGGACGTCGACTTCATGCACGCGTCCCGCGAGGAGATGCTCGCCCTCCAGCGCGCCATCTATCCGCTCACCCGAGCTCTCGCCGCCCGGCTGGCGCAGCGCCAGCGGCGCCGCCACCGCGGGAACCTCGACTTCCGCAAGACGGTCCGAGCCTCGCTGTCCTACGGCGGCGTGCCCGCCGAGCCCAAGTTCCGCCATCCGCACCCGTCGCGCCCCGAGATCATGGTCGTGGCCGACATCTCGGGATCGGTGGCGAGCTTCGCCCGCTTCACGCTCCAGTTCGTGTACGCGATGGCGAGCCAGTTCTCGAAGGTCCGCTCCTGGGTGTTCATCGACGGGATCGACGAGGTGACGCGCTTCTTCAACGAGGCGGACGACGTCACCGAGGCGGTGCACCGCGTGAACACCGAGGCCGACGTCGTGTGGGTCGACGGTCACTCCGACTACGGGCACGCCTTCGAGATCTTCCACGACCGCCACGAGACCGAGGTCACCCACAAGACGTCGCTCATCTTCCTCGGCGACGCCCGCAACAACTACCACGCCTCGCAGGCCTGGGTGCTCGGCGCGCTCGGCGAGCGGGCCCGGCACGTCTACTGGCTGAACCCGGAGCCGCGCGGCTACTGGGACACGGGCGACTCGATCATGGCCGACTACACCCCGTACTGCGACGGCGTGTACGAGTGCCGCAACCTGCGCCAGCTCGAGCGGTTCGTCACGACCGTCGCCGAGGGCTAGCCCGCGAGCAGGGTCCAGGCGCGGTCGGCGACCCGCGCCAGCGCGCGCAACTGCGCCCGCTCCCTCCGGCGGAAGCCGCGTCCCTCGCGGCCCACGAGCAGCGTCGCGTCGTGGACGTCGAGGCGCGCCACCGCCAGGTCGTCCGGACCGGTGCTCCCGTCCGCGACCCGGGGGGACGCCGCGGTGCCGGCGGCGAGGGCCGCCATCAGGTCCCCGCTCGGGTAGCCGATGCCGTCCACCGTCGTGACCTGGCCCGGGGCGAGGAGCGCCGCCCAGTCGGCGAGGAACTCGCGGCGCAGCAGCTCGACGAGCAACCGGTGCAGGTCCTCGGGCGACGCGGCCTCGCACAGCGCCTCGGCGGACTCCAGCGCGTCGAGTCGGGGATCGGGGAACGACCCGACGACGCGGACCTCCTCGACCGACGTGCCGTCGACCTCCTCGATCTCGCGCACGAGCAGCTCGACGAGGTCGAGGCCGGCCAGCTCGACCGCGAACTCGTCGACCGCGACGCGGTCGCCTCGCTCGAGGACGTCGATGCCGACGATGTCGCCGCCAACCGCGCCGACACGCGACGCCACGAGACCGAGCGCCCCGGGACGGTCGGGTAGCCACACCCGCACGAGCACGTGCGCCGGACCGGCCGACGTGTCCACGACGCGTCACCTTATTTCCCGACTGTGACGGGCGGATTGCCGAGGAGTGACATCACGAGCCGCCCCTACACTCCGGGTGGTGGGGGAGCGCATCGGCGTGCTCGGCGGCACGTTCGATCCGGTGCACGTCGGGCACCTCGTCGCCGCCGGCGACGCCCGCTGGGCGCTGCACCTCGACCGCGTGCTGCTCGTCGTCGCCGGTGACCCGTGGCAGAAGCGCGGGCAGGTCGTCGCGTCGGCCCGCGACCGACTCGCGCTCGCCGAGGCGGCGGCCGCGGACGTCGACGGGATCGAAGCGAGCGCGGTCGAGGTCGACCGAACCGGCCCGTCGGTCACCGCGGACACGCTCGAGGAGCTGGCCGCGCCGGGCCGGGAGTTCTTCCTGCTCCTCGGCGCCGACGCCGTCGCGAACATGCCGACCTGGCGGCGCCTCGACGAGACGCGCGACCTCGCGACGATCGTCGTCATCGAGCGCGCCGGTGACGCGCACGCCGAGCCGCCCGGGGGAGGGTGGCGCTACGAGCGGCTCTCCATCCCTCGCCTCGACGTGTCGTCGAGCGAGCTCCGGCGCCGGCTCGCCGCGGGCCGACCGGTCGACGGGCTGCTCCCCGTCCCCGTCATCCGGGAGATCCGGGCACGGGGCCTCTACACTGCGACGTGATGCCCCCGGCGTCCCGTCCGCTGCACCAGCTCGGGATCGCCTGTTGAGGAGCCCGGACCCGAGCTCGCGGCGCCGAGCAGCCGCGGCAGCCCGGGCCGCCGCCGACAAGAAGGGCGCCGACATCCTCGTCCTCGGCGTCGGCGAGATCATCTCGATCATCGACTGCTTCGTGCTCGTCAGCGCGTCGAACACCCGTCAGGTGCGCACGATCGTGGACGAGGTCGACGCGGCGGTCGGCGCGCTCGACGGCGGTCGGCCGATCGGCGTCGAGGGTCGCGACCACGCGACCTGGGTGCTGCTCGACTACGGCGACGTCGTCGTGCATGTCTTCCTCGACGAGACCCGGGCGTTCTACGACCTCGACCGGCTGTGGGCCGACGCGCCACGGCTCGACTGGGAGCGTGATCTCGCCACCCCGGTGGCGGCCGACGGCTCCTAGCCGTCCAGGTACGGGCGCATCGGCACGCCCGCCGCGGTCAGCCCCCGCTTCAGCTCCGCGACGCCGACGTTCGCCACGCGCGGCGAGTACAGGATCGAGCTGATGATCGCCGCCTGCGCCCCGCCCTCCGTGAGCCCGGCCCGGATGTGCTCGACGTCGCCCGCGCCGCCCGACGCGATCACGGGGACGTTGACGGCGTGGGCGACGGCGCGGGTGATGTCGAGGTCGTAGCCGCTCGCCGTGCCGTCCCGGTCGATGCTGTTCACGACGATCTCGCCCGCGCCGAGCGATGCGCCCTCCCGAACCCACTCGACCGCGTCGCGGCCCGTCGCCTGGCGGGCCCCGTCGACGAAGACCTCGTAGCCGCTGCGGATCCCGTGGCGACGCCCCACCCGCTTGACCTGCGTGCTCAGCACCATGCACTGCCGGCCGAACGCCTCGGCGCCCGCCCGGATGATCGACGGGTCACGCACGGCCATCGAGTCGACGCTGATCTTCTCGGCGCCCGCCTTCAGCACCTCGTACATGTCGTCGACCGAGCGGATCCCGCCCCCCACCGTGAACGGGACGAAGACGTGGCGCGCCACGCGCCGCACCGTCTCGAGGTCGATCTTGCGCCGCTCGGCGCTCGCCGTGATGTCGTAGAAGACGATCTCGTCGATCTGGTCGTCGTAGAGACGCGCCGCGAGCGCCTCGGCCGGCGCGACGTCGACGTTGTCCTGGAACTGCTGCGCCTTCGTGACCCGCCCCGCGATGACGTCGAAGCAGGCGATCAGCCTCTTCGTCAGCACCGGTGCTCCCAGCGCGAGAACCGTTCGAGCAGGCCGAGCCCGACCGGCCCGCTCTTCTCCGCGTGGAACTGCGTGGCGACGATGTTGTCGCGCGCCGCGATCGAGCAGAACGGCGCCGCGTACTCCGTGACGCCCAGCACGGCGTCGGGGTCGGCGGGCTCGCAGAAATACGAGTTGACGAAGTAGCAGTAGGCGGGGGAGGGCAGCCCGTCGGTCACCGGGTGCTCCCGCGTCGTCGTGACCTCGTTCCAGCCGATCTGGGGCACGCGCACGGTGTCGGGGAACCGACGCACGACGCCGGGGAGCCAGCCGAGCGTGTCGACGTCGCCCTCCTCGGAGTGCTCGAAGAGCACCTGCAGGCCGATGCAGATGCCGAGGAACGGCACGCCGTCCCGGAGCACGCGCTCGGTGAGCACGTCGACGAGGTCGGCCGCGTACAGCGAGTCGAGGGTCGCAAGCGCCGCCCCGACGCCCGGCAGCACCAGCCGGTCGGCACGACGCACGGCGGCCGCGTCGCGGACGAGGCGGTGCTCCACCCCGAGGTGCGCAAGCGCGTACCCGACACTCGGCGCGTTCCCCGCCTGGTAGTCGATGACCCCGATCACGCGGCGAGTCTACGAAGCGCCGTCGCGACGACCACCGACGGATTCGCGCGCTGAGAGGTCTCTCAGAGGCGGTGCGGGCCACGGACCGACCCCCGGGTAGCCTCGCCGGCATGGCCGACGCGCCGCCGGTCGGTCCGGCGATCGAGATCCTGCACCTCACGAAGCTGTTCGGTGCGGTGAAGGCGGTCGACGACCTGACGTTCCACGTCGACCACGGCGAGGTGTGCGGGCTGCTCGGTCCCAACGGCGCCGGGAAGACCACGACACTGCGCGTCCTCGTCGGGCTGCTGCGACCGACGCAGGGGTCGACGCGGCTGCTCGGCGTGCCGATGACGCCGAGCAACCCGGTGCTCGAGCGCGTGGGCACGATGATCGAGCACGCCGACTTCGTTCCGTTCCTCTCCGGGCTGCGCAACCTCGAGGTGCACTGGAAGGAGGCGGGCGGCGACTTCGCCACCGCCAACGTCGACGAGGCGCTCGCCATCGCGGGGCTCGGCGACGCGGTGCACCGCAAGGTGAAGACCTACTCGCAGGGCATGCGCCAGCGGCTCGGGGTCGCCCGCGCGCTGCTCGGCCGTCCGGAGCTGCTCGTGCTCGACGAGCCGACGAACGGGCTCGACCCGGGCGAGATGCGCGAGATCCGCGAGCTCATCAGCCGCCTCGCCGACCGGGGCGTCACCGTGCTGCTCTCGAGCCACCTTCTCGCCGAGGTCGAGCAGGTCTGCAGCCACGTGGTCGTCATGGACCGGGGGCGTCTCGTGGCGTCCGGCACCATCGCCGACCTCACCGCCGCGACCTCGTCGGTGTACTTCGGCGTCGACGACGTCGACCAGGCCCGGCAGGTCCTCGCCGGCCAGGCGGGCGTGAAGGCCGTGAAGCCTCAGCCACCGGGCCTGCTCGTCGAGCTCGACGGCGTGGCCCGCTCGGCACTCGTCGCCGCGCTCGTGCACGCCGGCGTCGGCGTCGACACCGTCGAATCCACGCACCGCCTCGAGGACGCCTTCCTCGGACTGCTCGCCCAGGAGGGCCGCTGATGGGGGCGCTGTTCGGCACCGAGATGACCAAGCAGTGGCGTCGGACGCGCACCTACGCAGCGATCGCCATCGTGATCCTGATCCCCGTCATCTTCGCCATCGCGATCAAGGCCAACCCGCCGTCGCCGGGAGGCGGCGACGACGCGTTCACCTACCTCGCCACCCACACGGGCCTTTTCCTCCCCGTGGCGGCGCTCCGGTTCATGAGCCGATTCCTGCTCGTGTTCCTCGTTGCGCTCTTCGCCGGCGACGCCGTCGCGTCCGAGGCCAGCTGGGGGAACCTGCGCGCCATGCTCACCCGGCCCGTGAGCCGGAACCGCTTCCTCGTGGCGAAGGTCGAGTCGGCGACCCTGCTTGCCCTGATCGTCACGTTCGTGACGGTGATCGCCGCGCTCATCGCCGGCGGGATCGCGTTCGGCTGGGGTGGGCTGAACATCGGCGGCGCGGCGGGTCGCCTCGCGGCGAGCGTCGGCCTGCCGAGCTTCCACATGTCGGCCGGGCGGATCATCGGGAACCTGGCGATCTCCACGGGCTACGTCTTCTGGGGGCTCGCCAGCGTGGGCGCGGTCGCGTTCATGGTCTCGACGATGACGGACTCGCCGGCGGCGGCGGTGTTCGCCGGCTTCGGGCTCTACGCCATCTCGCAGATCCTCGACGCGATCACGTCGCTTGGCTCAGTGCGCTACGGCTTCCCGACCCACTACTACGACGCGTGGACGAGCCTCTTCACCGGGCCGGGGCCGACGGGCGACATGCTGCGCGGCACCCTGCTGCAGATCCCGTACGTGCTCGTCTTCGGCGGCATCGGGTGGTGGTACTTCCGCCGCAAGGACGTCTTGTCGTAGCGCCGCGCGCGTGACGCGCGGCGCTACCGGCGCACCGGTGCGACGCGGGCCGGCCGAGGTCTCCTCGGCCTGGGGGGCGTGGCCGGGAGCGCCCCCCGGCCGGCCACGCCACGATTGTGGCAGGCGCCGCCGCCGCATGGCGAGGCCGACGAATCGGTGCTCGACGCCCAGCGGCGGCGCGGGACGCCCGTCCGAAACGCGCGTGTTCGCGCCGAGGATCAGCCGCCTGGTGGCCGGCCGGGCGGGCCGCCCCATTGTCCGCCGGCGCGACCGCCGCCGCGGGTCCAGCGCGGCGGGCCGCGCCTCGGGGGCGTCCGGACGCACCGGCGTGCCGCGGAAGCACCCGATCCGGGACGGGTGCGCCGCGGTCAGCCCGTAGCGGTACATCTTCACCTTCTTCCCGTTCCACACGATCGTGTCGCGGCGGCCGTGGCACGCGTCGACGTCGGCGTCGGTGAGGAGCTGCCCCTTTGTCACCGCGCGCGCCGTAGATCCCGAAGCCGTCCATCGCGTACCCGAGCAGCTGGTGCCCGAGCGTGACGCGGTGGGCGCGCTACGTGGTCGTCAGTTCGGTGAGCGTGACGACCGTGCGCCAGTTCCGCGTGGTCGCCCGCGTGCGCAGCCGCTGCTCGAACCACCCGTTCGTGAGCTTGGTGCGCCCGTACCCGTTCGGGCACCACAGGTACACCTCCCGGCCGCGCACGGTGAGCTCGTCCGCCCCGATGCCCCTCGGCAGCTCGCCCCGGGCGGCGGCCGAGGGGCGGGCGGCGAGGAACGTGACGTGCAGCGTGGCCGGATCGCGGCGCCGCGCGAGGTACGGGTTCTCCTTCTCTATACGCACCAGCTGCCCGGCCGTCCGCACGAGCACGCTGACCTCGAGGTCGAAGGTGCGCCCGATCGTGCGCTCGAGCGTCCGCACGATCGACGCCTCAGGCTGGGACCCGGCACGGAACACCACGTTGCCGCTCTGGACATACGTGGTCACGTCGTCGAAGCCGAGCCCCTCGACCGCACTGCGCAGTGCCGCCATCGGGACCTTCGTCTTCCCGCCGACGTTCACCCCACGGAGCAGCGCGGCGTACTTCACGGGGCCGAGTCCGGCGTCGACGGGCGACCAGTCAGGCGGGCTGGCCGCCGTCGGGGTCGGTGCGTTCTGCCCACCGAGCGATTCTGACCAGGTCCGGGAACGACGTTCGCCGTCCCCAGCCCGGCCAGCGCGCTCGGCGATCACCCGGCCGACGAGCTGATCGCCTGGCCCACCGCCGTCGACTGAGCCCTCACGGGCCCTCCGGCGGGGTGGTGCGTTGGCGGGAGGTCCGGCGGGCCGGTCTGCCTGTGACCCGCCGTTCCTCCCTGCCCATAGCAAAGGAGGAAATCCGGCGATTCCGCCTCAGCCGGGGCGATCCTTCCCACCGGCGGACGGCGACCAAACCTGTGATGCCGGGCACGACCACAGCGCTGGGTCCGTCACCACCCCACCTGTCCGTCGATCAGCTCGCGGAGCAGGTCGGCGTGCCCGTTGTGGCGCGCGTACTCCTCGATCATATGGACGTAGATCCACCGCAGCGAGCACGGCTTGCCGTCACGGACCCCCGTGTCGTCGAGGTCGCGGCCGGCGGCTGCGTGCCGGCTGGCTTCGCACTCCGCCGCCCACGCGTCCCGGTCGGTGTCCCAGTCCGCCGCGTCGAGCGGGACCAGCTCACTGTCCTCGACGTCGTCGTCGATCCAGAGCCACGGCGCGGCGTGGTCGCGGAGGAGCGTGCGACGGAACCAGTTCCGCTCCACCTCCGCCACGTGGCGGATGAGCCCGTGCAGCGACAGCTTCGACGACGGGATCGGTCGACGTTTCCTCGCGCCGTCGTCGAGGCCCTCGCACTTGAGCAGCAGCGTCGCGCGGTGGAACTCGAGCCACGCCTCGAGCATCGCCCGCTCGTCGAGAACGTAGGGCGGCTCCTCGCGGCGAGGATCGCGGAGGTCCTCGATCACGACGGCACTCGCTCGCCGTCCCGCGCCAGAAGCTGACGCCTCGCTCGGTGAGGACCTCGGGCCAGCGAGTGTGGGGGTCGGATCACGGCGTCATGTTGGCACTGGACCGGTCGGCTTCTGGGCCTCGATGAGGAAGCGCTGCGCGTGCGCGACGAAGCTGCCGTCGGTCTGGATCGACGCGTGGAGCACGGCGAGCCGGTGGAGATAACGCTCGACCGTGAAGTCCGGCACGATCCACGGGACCTTGCGCAAGAAGTGGGTCACCGCGGCGACGTCGCAGAAGACGGTGCGCAAGGAGGCCTCGCGGACGTCGACGACGACGAGCCCGGCGCGCTTGGCGGCGGCTACGGCGCGCGACACGCTCCGAGCCTCGCTGACCGGCTGCGGGCCCATCATGAAGTCCGTGAGCTCCCGGACCGACCCGACGCCGACCTGCTGCGAGAGGTAGGCACCGCCCGGCCGCAGCACGCGAGCGATCTCGGCCCAGACGGTCACGGTCGGGTGGCGGCTCACCACGAGATCGAAGCTGGCCGTTCGGAACGGCAGCCCGGCGTCGTCGCCCGCGGCCACCACCCAGGTGCCGAGGGGGCCCAGCGTGCGGTGCGCAGTCGCCACGTTCGGTGCGAAGGACTCGGTGGCGACGAGCAGCGGCGGACGCCGGGGGCTCTCGGCCAGGACCTCGCCGCCCCCGGTCTGGATGTCGAGCGCCGCCCGCGCCGTACCCAGTCGCCCCGCCAAGAGTTGCGCGTAGCCCCACGGCGGCCGTTCCTCGGTGGCTCGGCCCTCGAACCACGAGAAGTCCCAGCCGCCGAGGGGCACCGCCGCACCCTCGGCGACGAGCGATTCGAAGTCCGCGGGCATGACGCTCACTCTCGCGCCCGCTCGCGTCAGGGCCGACGAGCGATGGTGATGATCTCGCGGCTCCCGTCCCGCACCGGGCCGCGGTCCCAGTCGCCGAACTGCTCGTCGACCTCGAGGCCAATCTCTCCGAGCCGCGCCGTGACCGCGGTCCGGTCGAGGAAGCGCAGCGTGGACGTGCTGCGCCGCGGCGCTGGCCATCGTGCGCTCGTGAACGTCTGGGTGAACCGGACCAGATCGTCGTCCACCTCGTCGATCGCCGTGCGACGACCCACGACCGTCCCGTCGTCGGTCACGAACTCGTCGCACGCCGCCCACGACTCCCACTCGCGAGCCGCCGGGTTGCGGGTCTCGAACACGAACCGGCCGTCGTCCCCCAGCGCCCGGCGGATCGCCGCGAGCGCGCCCGAGAGCACGTCATCGGTGAGGAGCACCTGGAACGCGTGACCCGTCATGACGACCAGCGAGAACTCGCGATCCCAGGAAGCCGACCCGAGGTCCCCGATCACCCACTCGACGTCCGTGCGGAGGCGCGCCCGGTCGAGCATCGCGGGGGCGGGGTCGAGTCCGCAGAGGCGACCCGGGTGCCCTGCGGCACGCGCCTGGTGGAGCAGCTGGCCGGTTCCGCAGCCGACGTCGAGCACCGCCTCGGCCGACGCGACGAGTGGCAGGTAGAAGGCGAGGTCGGGTCGCCCGCGACACATGTCGTCATAGAGCGCCGTGAGCTCCCGATCGGCGAAGAGCCGGTCGACCGGTGCGCTCCCTCCGTTTGCCGTCGGCTCGCCTCCTGCTCCACCCGCTCTCATCGGGCGGTCGGCAGATGGTCGCACTGCCGCCGCCCGCCCCTCCGTCCCATTCGGCCCGCGACGATCCGGGCGGCCCGAGGCTGGGGCCTCGAGAGGGCCGGCGATCAGCCCCTTGACATGCAGCCGTCCGCCTGCCTATGTTGTTCCCCAAAAGGCAGCTAAGAGGGTGCATGTCAGAGATGGCGCGAGAGATGGATCCGGTGTTCCGGGCGCTGGCTGATCCCAGCCGACGCCGGCTGCTCGACAGCCTGAACGCCCGGAACGGGCAGACCCTGCGCGAGCTCTGTGCCGGCCTCGACATGGCTCGCCAGTCCGTGAGCAAGCACCTCGCGGTTCTCGAGGCGGCCGGCGTCGTGACGACGGTGCGCCGAGGCCGGGAAAAGCTCCACTACCTCAATGCGGCGCCCATCAACGACATCGCCGAGCGCTGGATCAACCGCTACGAACGATCACGGGTCGAGGCCCTGGCCGACCTGAAACGAGCACTGGAGGGAACCCCGATGGACAAGCCCGAGTTCGTCTACACGACGTACATCCACACGACGCCCGAGCGCCTCTGGCAAGCGCTCACCGAGCCGGCGTTCACCGAGCGCTACTGGGGCATGGCGTTCGAGACGGACTGGAAGACCGGCTCCACCATGATCCTGCACCAGCAGGGTGTGACCGTCGTCGATCCCGACCAAGTCGTGCTCGAAGCCGACCCGTACCGGCGCCTCTCCTACACCTGGCACACGTTCACTCCCGAGTGGGCCGAAGCGTGCGGTGTCAGCGAGGAGGAGCGCGCCCGGATCGCCGCCGAGCCTCGGTCCAGGGTGACCTTCCAGATCGAGGAGGACGGCGACCTCGTTCGCCTGACCGTCGTGCACGACGGCTTCGAGCCCGGGAGCCGGGTCGTCGAGATGATCAGCGGCGGGTGGCCGCGCGTGCTGTCCGCGCTGAAGACGTTCCTGGAGACGGGTGACGTGTCGCAGCCCGCCTCGAGGGCGCGGCGGGCACAGGCCGCGTCTTGAGGGCGCGGACATCGGGTACCCGAGACTGAAGGAGGCGATGTGATGACGAACCACCGGACCGGGACGCGGGAGCAGTGGGACGCCGAGCGTGCGGAGCTGCTCGCGATGGAGAAGGAGCTCACCCGCCGCAACGACGAGCTCGCGGAGAGGCGGCGGGCACTGCCGTGGGTGCCGATCGAGAAGCGGTACACGTTCGCCACCGACGACGGGCCCAAGACCCTGGCGCAGCTCTTCGCCGGGCGCGCGCAGCTCCTCGTGTACCACTTCATGTTCGGCCCGAAGTACGAGGCGGGCTGCGCGACCTGCTCGTCGATCGCCGACAGCATCGACGGTCTCATCGCCCATCTCAACGCCCGCGGGGTGACGATGGTGTGCGCCTCGCCGGCGTCGCTCGAGAAGCTCCAGGCCTACAAGCGCCGGATGGGGTGGCGCTTCGACTGGGTGTCGACGCACGACAACGACTTCAGCCGGGACTTCGGCTTCTCCTTCAGCGACGAGCAGGTCCGCTCGCGGCTCGCGGGGCGGGTCGCGCCGGTGATCGAGCAGGCGTCCGCCATGTGCGGCACCGACCCGGCCGGCTACCTCGCCGTCGGACCGGGTCTCCTGGCGTTCGCCCTGTCCGACGGCGTCGTGCACCTCACCTACGCCGCCACCGCTCGCGGGCTCGAGCCCGTCATGGGCTACTACGGGCTGCTCGACCGGGCGCCGCTCGGACGGGACGAGGGCGACCCGCCGGAGTACTGGTTCCGACGGCACGACGAGTACGAGCGCGTCCCGTCCGGCAGCAGCTGATGACGATGCTCCGCCACGACGCGCTCGCCCGTCCACGGTCGACAGCACCGACAACGGTCGCGACCGGCGCGGTGCTGGTCGTCACCGTCGGGATCGCCTGGTCCTTGATGGTCGGCCAAGCCCGCACCATGTCGTCGATGGTGCAAGGGCTGGCCCAGGTCGGCCGCGCGATGACGTTCGACATGAGCACCGCGGCGTTCATCGGCATGTGGGCCACGATGATGGCGGCGATGATGCTGCCCGTCGTCGCGCCGCTCGTCCTCGACTACGCGCGCTGGCGCGCTCCGGTCGCCGGCATGACGGCGCGAGTCGTCTTCGCCGCCGGCTACCTGGTCGTCTGGGTCGCCACGGGCGTCCTCGCCCTGGTGGCCCTCCGAACGATGAGCGGCGCTCACGCGAGCGCGTCGCTCGATCGGTTGGGCGGTGCGGTGCTCGTCGTCGCCGGCGCGTACCAGTTCGCCCCGTCCAAGCAGCGCGCGATCGCGGCCTACCGACGCCTGCTCGGGGCTCCCGCGACCCTCTCGCCGACCGGCGGTCCGATGAGCGCCGCACGCGAGGGGGTGCACCAGGGGGTGTGCTGCCTGGCATGCTGCGGCGCGCTCATGGCCGTCTTGGTTGCCGTGGGTGTGATGAGCCTCGCGTGGATGGCGGCGCTGACGACCGTCTGCTTCGCGGAGAAGAACTGGCGCCACGGCGGGGCGGTCACGAACGTGACCGGGTTCGTCCTCCTGAGTCTCGGGCTGGCCGTGCTGCTCCACCCGCACTTCCTCACCGCGTTGGCACCCAGCCCCGCGATGGGCCCGATGATGCACTGAGTGCTGGCACTCCCGGCAGCGGCTGCCCCGGTGCGGCGTGCGAGCGGACGCGCCAGAATTGCGGCGCTCGACGGACCGCAGCCCGCATGCCGGGGGGAGCCATGCCGACGACGCAGGCCATCCAGATACCCGGTCAGGTGCTCGACTACCTCCGGGTGCACCACATCATCACGGTCGGGACTGCGTCGTTCACCGGGATGCCGCACGCCGCGACGATCGCGTACGCCGCCGATGCCAACGGCGTCTACTTCTCCATGCTGCCTGACGAGCTGACGTTGCGGAACATCGGAGCGAACCATTGGGCGTCGTTCACGATCGACGACTACACGCCCGACTTCCGGAAGGTGCGGGAGCTTCGGGGTGTCGGCCGCGTGACGCCGATCGCCGACGCAACGCAGTGGCGGGCCATCGCCGCCCTCTTTGCGCAGAAGCTTCCGAACCTGCCCCCCGAGTCGCTGAACAACCTTCAGTGGATCGCCCCGCTGGAGTTGCACTTCGTCGACTTTCAGTACACGGCCGGCGTGACCGTCCCACGCGAATCGAGCATCGTGTACCAGGCCGACGCGGCCACGGCCGCCACGTCACCGGTAGCGCTGAGCGCGCAGCTCGAGCACCTGGCGTTCGAGCCCGGCCAGGTGATCGTCCATCAAGGCGAGAGGTCCGACCGGTTCTTCATCGTCATCGAGGGCGAAATCGAGACTAGACGTGAAGGCCACGGCCAAGACGTCGTCGTCACGAGGCACAGCGCAGGCCAGATGTTCGGCGAGGTCGGAGCGCTCACCGGGGCCCCGCAGGCTGCGACGTTTACCGCTGTGACGAGGGCAGTGGTCCTTGCCGTCGACCGCGGCTCCTTCCAAAGCTTCGTGACACAGTCCGCGGCTGCCGACTTCGGCCAACGCGTGCGCGCCACGATGAGTGAGCTGCAGCGAAGCCAGTCCTGACGACGACGAGCCCGGCCGAGGCGAGATTCGGGGCGGCGCGCCTCGCACAGCCTTTAGCAGGACGAGGCCGACGCTCGGTGCGCCCAACAAAGGGCGAAGCTGTCCTCGGGGCCCCTGCGAGACTCGTCGGGTTGATTCGAGCGCTCGGTCCCGACGACGTCGCTGGTTGCGCCGCCTTGCTTGACCGCCTCCCGCAATGGTTCGGGCTGGCCGACTCCAATGCCGCCTATGTCGCGGCGCTCGATCGCCTTCCGGGCTTTGTCGATGCCGATGGCGCCGACGTTCGAGGCTTCCTTGCACTCGAGCGCCACAACCCCCGCTCGGCCGAGATCCTCGTGATGGCCGTCGAGCCCTCCCGGCATCGCCAAGGCATTGGACGCGCGTTGGTCGCCGCGGCCGAGACCTGGTGCCTTGAGCACGAAATCAGGTGGCTCCACGTCAAGACCCGCGGACCCTCGACCTACGACGAGAACTACGAGCGGACCCGACGCTTCTACTACGCGCTGGGCTTCGAACCGCTCTACGAGTCAGTCACGGAGTGGGGACCGCACAACGCTGCCCTCGTCTGCGCCAAGCACCTCGACTGCGCCGTCTCGCGCGGGGTCCGGTGACGGCCTTGCGACCGTCGGGACACTGGCCCGCGTCAGCCACCTGGACGTCTCTCGAGCCCAGGACTGACTGAGAAGCGGCAGATCTGAGGCGTCTCCGAGCAGCTCGCCGCGGTCAGACACCGTCAGTACTCGTTCTTGAAGGCGAAGTAGGACCCGCGAATGGTTCCGGCCAGCTTTGACTTCCGCCTCGCGAACTTGAAGCGGGAGGCGAGTTCGGCGGGGACATCCATCCCTTCTGAGAGCTTGAACCCGACGGCCCGCTTCTTGGGGTCGCCGACCGTATACATCACGTTGATCGACAGGCCGCTCTCGTAGAACACGAAGGCCATACGGATGTCCCCGATTCGAAATGCCGAAGCCTCGAGAGGGCGAGACGACATGACGATGTCGCGCTCTTCCTTCAGGATCCGGTGCACCCAGTCGATGGTCGCCTTCGCCCGGCTCGCAGGCTCCACCGTGAAAACGAGGTTGTACTTGTTCTTGAAGTAGCGGGCCTCGTTCGCCCGCAGACCAGCGAGCGCGCCCGCGACGGGCGACGACTCCAGGCCGGTGGTTGAGACGGTGTCGAAATCCACGGCGTAGGACATGACAGCCAGCCAGAACGTTGTGGATCCGGCATTGGTGGACCTGAGGGGACTTGAACCCCTGACTTCCTCCATGCCATGGAGGCGCTCTACCGGACTGAGCTACAGGCCCAGGGAAGAGGCCCACGGTAGCAGCGGCGCCTGCGAACACCGATGGTCACCTTGGTCACGCGGCCGCACCCGATTGACGCGAGGTCGCGACGCGTGCTGTCGCTACCCTCGTGCTGTGCCACACGACGCGACGCCGACCGCGACCGACGCGCCTCCCTTCCGCTACGACGCGCGCCTTGCGCAGTCGCTGGAGTCGAAATGGCAGGACTACTGGGAGGTCCACCGGACCTTCTGGGTCCCGAACCCGTCCGGGTCCCTCAGCGAGGGCTTCGCGGCGGTGGCCGACCGCCCGAAGCTCTACGTGCTCGACATGTTCCCGTACCCGAGCGGCGCCGGGCTGCACGTCGGGCACCCGCTCGGCTACATCGGGACCGACGTCTTCGCGCGCTTCCAGCGGATGGTCGGCCGCAACGTGCTGCACGCGATGGGATACGACGCGTTCGGGCTGCCCGCCGAGCAGTTCGCCCTCCAGACCGGGCAGCATCCCCGGGTGACGACCGAGCAGAACATCGCCAACATGCGCCGCCAACTGCGGGCGCTCGGACTCGGGCACGACCCCCGGCGCGGCGTCGCGACGACTGACCTCCACTACTACCGGTGGACCCAGTGGATCTTCCTGCGGATCTTCAACAGCTGGTACGACGACGAGGCCGATCGGGCGCGCCCAATCGACGAGCTCGTCGCCCAGTTCGAGTCCGGCGAACGGGATCCGGTCGGTCCGGCGAACCCGGGCGGTGCCGCCTGGGCCGAGCTCGACGACCGGGCCCGGTCCCTGGTGGTCGACTCGTACCGGCTCGCCTACCGCGAGACGGCACCCGTCAACTGGTGCCCCGCGCTCGGCACCGTCCTGGCGAACGAGGAGGTGAACGCCGAGGGTCGCAGCGAGCGAGGTAACCACCCGGTGTACCGCCGGCCGCTCGAGCAGTGGATGTTGCGCATCACGAAGTACGCCGATCGCCTGCTCGGCGACCTCGACCTCCTGACCTGGCCCGAGCCGATCAAGGTCATGCAGCGGAACTGGATTGGGAAGAGCACGGGCGCGTCGGTGCGGTTCCCGGTCGAGTCGGCGTCCGCCACGATCGAAGTGTTCACGACGAGACCGGACACGCTCTTCGGCGCCACCTATATGGTGCTCGCACCGGAGCACCCGCTCGTCGACGTGCTCGCGCCCGAGGCGTGGGTCGGGCCGCCGGCGGGAGTCCCCGATCCCCCCGAGTCGTGGTGGGGCAGCGGCGACACGGCCGGGAAGCCACGTGAGGCGGTGCGGCGATACGTCGACCAGGTGGCGCGTTGCACTGACCTCGAACGGCAGGCGGAGGACCGCGAGAAGACCGGCGTGTTCATCGGTGCATACGCGCGCAACCCGGTGAACGACGCGCTGCTGCCGATCTTCATCGCCGACTACGTGCTGATGGGCTACGGGACCGGCGCCATCATGGCAGTGCCCGGCGAGGACCAGCGCGACTGGGACTTCGCCGCGACGTTCGACCTGCCGATCATCCGCACCGTCCAGCCACCCCCGGACTTTGACGGCGAGGCGTACACCGCCGATGGCCCGGCGATCCACAGCGACTTCCTCGACGGGCTGGAGATCCCCGAGGCGAAGCAGCGGATGATCGAGTGGCTGGAGCAGCACGGCTCGGGCGCGGGCGCGACGACGTACAGGCTGTGCGACTGGCTGTTCAGCCGCCAGCGGTACTGGGGCGAGCCATTCCCGATCGTGTATGGCGGCGACGGCATCCCCCGGGCGCTGCCCGACTCGATGCTGCCCGTCGAGCTACCCGAGCTCGACGAGTTCGAGCCGCGAGTCGACGCCGGTCCCGACGCGCCGCCGGAGCCGCCCCTCGCCCGCGCCGAGCACTGGGTCGACGTGACGCTCGACCTGGGCGACGGACCACGCCGGTACCAGCGGGAGACGAACACGATGCCCCAGTGGGCGGGGTCGTGCTGGTACTACCTGCGTTACCTCGACCCGACGAACGAGGACCGCCTCGTTGACCCGGACGTCGACCGCTACTGGATGGCGGGCGAGACCGGCGGCGGCGTCGACCTCTACGTCGGTGGCGTCGAGCACGCGGTCCTGCACCTGCTCTACGCCCGCTTCTGGCACAAGGTGCTGTTCGACCTGGGCTACGTGTCCACCGAGGAGCCGTTCCACCGCCTGTTCAACCAGGGGTACATCCAGGCCCCGGCGTTCCGCGACGGGCGGGGCTTCTACGTCGAGGCCACGGAGGTCGAGGAGCGCGACGGCGGCTTCTGGCTCGACGGGGAGCTGGTCACACGCGAGTTCGGGAAGATGGGCAAGAGCCTGCGCAACGTCGTGACGCCCGACGACATCTACCGTGACTACGGGGCCGACACCCTGCGCCTCTACGAGATGTTCATGGGCCCGCTCGACGCGAGTCGTCCGTGGAGCACGGCGGACATCATCGGGATGCACCGCTTCCTCCAGAGGGTCTGGCGCAACGTCGTCGACGAGGAGAGTGGCGACGTGCGCGTGACAGACGCCGCCGCCGATCCGGAGACCCGTCGGATCCTGCACCGCAGCATCGCCGCCGTCCGCGACGACATGGCCCAGCTCAAGTTCAACACCGCGATCGCGCGACTGTCCGAGCTCAACAACCGGCTGACCCAGGTGGTCGCCGAGGTGGGCGCGGCGCCCCTCGAGGTCGTCGAGCGCCTCGTGCTGATGCTCGCCCCGCTGACGCCCCACGTCGCCGAAGAGCTGTGGTCCCGCCTGGGCCACGCGGAGTCGCTCGCTTATGCGCCCTTCCCGGCGGCGGACCCGGCCGAGCTGGTCGAGGAGACGGTCGAGATCGTCGTGCAAGTTGACGGGAGGCCGCGCGGCCGCTTCGAGGCAGCTATCGGCGCGCCCGACGCCGAAGTCGAGGCGGCGGCACGCGCCGTTCCTCGCGTCGCCGCGCTGCTGGCGGACCGTGCCGTGCGACGCGTCGTTGTCGTGCCCGGACGCCTCGTCAACTTCGTGTTGGGCTGATACTTTCGGCCTGCTCTTCCCCGCGGCACTTCCTCCGGCTCCCAGTCACGTCCGGAGGTCGCCGTGTTCGACCAACCACCCCGCCGTTCGGGCGCGCCCCCCGGCGCACTCGACGATCCACCCGACCCTCAGTTCTGGGGTCCGTCCGAGCAGCCGCCGCGCCGTCGCCGGCCGTCGCGGGCCAACCCGCGCCGCGGCACCGAGGCCCGCGTCGGGCTGGCCGCGGTCCTCGCCGTCCTGGTGAGCGCCGCGCTCGTGTCGTATGACGCGTCGGTGCCGCGGTCGGGCACCCGAGCATCGTCGACGACGCCCACGACCATCGTGCGGCGTGTCGTCGTGCAGGTGGCCGGCGCGGTCACCCGCCCGGGCGTCGTCGAGCTGCCCGCCGGGTCGCGGGTCATCGACGCCGTCGACGCGGTCGGGGGCGCGCTCCCGGCCGCCGACCTCGACCACCTGAACCTCGCGGCGAGGCTCCGCGACGGGGAGCAGGTCCTCGTCACGACGACCGAACCGACGACGACCACCGCATCGCCGCCCGCGGGTGGGTGACGGTGCCGCGTCGCGGCGCGCGCCGAAGCGCCGCGTAGGCTCCGCCGACGTGGCGCTCGCGTTCCGGCTCGGTGAGACGCGTCGTGAGCTGGCCCACCGCACCCTCGTCATGGGGGTCCTGAACCGGACGCCGGACTCGTTCTATGACCGCGGCGCCACGTTCACGCTCGACGCGCTGCTCCGCCGCGCGGACCAGCTCGTCACCGAGGGTGCCGATGTGCTCGACGTCGGCGGCGTCAAGGCGGGCCCCGGGCCCGAGGTGAGCGAGGCCGAGGAGCTCGACCGGACCATCCCGACGGTCGCCGCCCTCCGGGAGCGCTTCGCCGTCCCGCTCTCGATCGACACGTGGCGGGCCGGCGTGCTCGACGCGGCGTGCCGCGCCGGCGCGGTCGTGGGCAACGACATCAGCGGGTTCGCCGACCCGTCGTATCTCCCGGTGGCCGCGCGCCATGGGGCGTCGGTCGTGGCGACCCACATCCGGCTCGCACCCCGCGTCGCGGACCCCGACCCGGTCTACGCCGACCTCGTCGGCGACGTTCGAGCCTTCCTGCTCGCACGCGCCGAAGCGGCCCGGGCCGCCGGTCTGGGGGCAGACCAGATCGCGCTCGACGCCGGCCTCGACCTGGGGAAGACGCCGGCGATGAGCGCCGTGCTGCTGCGCGAGACCGCCGACCTTGTCCACCTCGGCTATCCCGTGCTCCTCTCAGCGTCGAACAAGCGGTTCCTCGGTGAGATCCTCGGCCTCGCGATTGACGAGCGACGCGAGGTATCCCTCGCCGCAGTCGCGTACGCAGTGACCCGCGGCGCGCGGATCGTGCGGGTCCACGACGTCGCCGGAACCGTCCGGGTGTGCCGGACGACGGAAGGCATCCTTCGCGCCGCGGCGGTCCCCGTCCCGTGAGCGTCCACCTGGTCAACGGCGTCGACCCGGTGTTGCGCGACCGCGTCGCCGCAGACCTCGTCACCGAGCTCCTCGAAGGGGAGGAGCGCACGCTCGTCGTGGAGGACTTCACCGTGCCCGGGCGTGGGGACGGGGACGACGGCGCAGGCGAGAACCGGGACGTCGTCGGCGCGCTGCTGACCGCGGCGTCGAGCCCCCCCTTCATGACGACCCGACGAATCGTCGTGGTCCGAGACGTCGGGAACCTGCGGGCGGCCGACGTCGCCGAGCTGGCCCGCTACCTGGACGACCCGCTCGACACCACCGAGCTCGTCCTCGTGGCAGGCGGCGCCAAGACCTCCGACGCGCTGGAGCGCCGCGTCCAGGCCGTCGGCGTGGTCACCGCCCCGCGAGCGGAGCGCAGCAGCGACGTGCTGGCCGACGAAGTCGCGGCGGCCGACCTGTCGCTCAGCACCGCGGCCGTCGAGGCCGTCCGCGCCCAGGTGGGGGAGGACGCCGGGCTGCTCCCAGCGCTCGTGTCGAACCTCGTGGGCGCGTACGGGCCCGGGGCGCGCCTCGACGTCGACGAGGTGCTGCCCTATCTGGGCGAGGCGGGCACGGTCCCGATCTGGGACCTCACGAACGCCCTCGAGAAGGGCGACGTCGCCGGCGCGCTCGCCACCGCGCACCGCCTGCTCACGGTCACGAGCCCCCGCCAGCCGCGGCCGATGCACCCGCTCCAGCTGCTCGGGATGCTCCACGGCCACTACCGGCGGCTGCTCACGCTCGACGACCCGGACATCCGCAGCAGCCAGGACGCCGCGGCCGCGCTCGGCGGGCGGGCCAACGCGCGCTCGGCCGGGTTCCGGCTCCGGCAGGCCCGGGCGCTCGGGTCGGGCGGCCTGCGGCGCGCGTTCGACCTGCTGGCCCAAGCCGACATCGACCTCAAAGGCGCACGCGCGATCCCGCAGGACGCGGTCGTAGAGCTGCTCGTCGCCCGGCTCGCCGCGCTGACGCCGGCGACCCCGCGGTCGTCTACGAGCCGGCGACGCCCTTCTCGGCGCGCTTCATGAGGCGTGACGTGCGCCGGGCGGCCTGGCGCGGGTGGATCCGGCCCTTCGCGCCGGCCTTCGCCAGCCGCTGCTGGGCCTGACGCACGAGCTCCTCGGCGTCGGTCGAGCCCTCCGCCGCGGCGACGTTGGCCGCCTTCACCCGCGTCTTCAGCTCGGTGCGCACCGCCTTGTTGCGCACCCGCCGCCGCTCGTTCTGGCGGTTCCGCTTGAGCTGACCCTTGATGTTCGCCACGGCTCATTCCATGAGGAGAAGGGGCGCTCAGGCTACCAGCCCGGCGCGGCGCCGCTCCGAACGGCCGGAACCGGGCGGGCTCCCGCGTACGCTCGGCTCGGCACACGCGGGACCGCGGCGTGCGTCGATCCGGAGCTGGCGTGGACATCACCCGAATTCGCTGCTTCTCTCTGCTCAGCCACGTCGACCACGGCAAGAGCACGCTGGCCGACCGCATCCTGGAGCTGTGCGGCGCGGTCGACGCGCGCTCGATGCGCGAGCAGTACCTCGACACGATGGACCTTGAGCGGGAGCGGGGCATCACGATCAAGGCGCAGAACGTGCGGCTCCACTGGCGGGACTCCGTGCTGCACCTCATCGACACGCCGGGCCACGTCGACTTCGGCTACGAGGTGTCGCGCAGCCTGGCGGCGTGCGAGGGCGCGGTCCTGCTGGTCGACGCCAGCCAGGGCATCGAGGCCCAGACGCTCGCCAACTGCTACGCCGCGCTCGAGGCGGACCTGACCATCGTCGGGGTGCTGAACAAGATCGACCTGCCCCAGGCCGAGCCCGACCGGCGCGCCGAGGAGATCGAGCGGGCGCTCGGGCTGCCGGCCGACGAGCTGCTGCGGATCTCGGCCAAGACCGGCGAGGGCGTCCCCGAGCTGCTCGACGCGGTCGTGGCTCGCATCCCGGCGCCGAGCGGCGACCCCGACGCGCCGCTCCGCGGGCTGCTCTTCGACTCGCTGTACGACGCGTACCGGGGGGTCATCAGCTCGGTCCGGGTGGTCGACGGGACCCTCGGCACGGGGGCGCGCCTCCGCTACCTCCAGGCCGACGCGATCCACGACGCCGAGGAGGTCGGTGTCCGCACGCCCGACCTGACCCCGGTCGCCGCGCTCGGGCCGGGCGACGTCGGCTACCTCATCGCGGGGGTGAAGGACCTCGGCGAGGCCCGCGTCGGCGAGACGGTCACGAACGCGGCACACCCCGGCGCGCCGCTCCCCGGCTACCGGGAACCCAAACCGATGGTGTTCTGCGGGCTTTACCCGGTCGTCGGCGACGAGTACGCCGACCTGCGCGACGCCCTCGAGAAGCTCCGGCTGAACGACTCCTCGTTCACCTACGACCCCGAGACCTCGGGCGCGCTCGGCTTCGGGTTCCGCTGCGGGTTCCTCGGCCTGCTGCACATGGAGATCGTCCGGGAGCGCCTCGAGCGCGAGTACGACCTCACGCTCGTCGCCACCGCGCCCAACGTGGAGTACATCGTGCACCGCACCGACGGGAGCACCGAGCAGGTCGACAACCCGTCGGCGATGCCGCCGTCCAACGTCGTCGAGACCGTGGAGGAGCCCTACGTCACCGTCTCGATCCTCACGCCGACCGACTACGTCGGGCCGCTCATGGAGCTCGCGCAAGCCCGGCGAGGCGAGATGGCCAAGCTCGAGTACCTCGCCGAGGACCGCGTCGAGCTCGTGTACGCGCTCCCGCTCGCCGAGATCGTGCTCGACTTCTTCGACCTGCTGAAGTCCCGCACCCGCGGGTACGCCAGCCTCGACTACGAGCCGGCCGGCCACCGGGCTGCCGACCTGGTCAAGGTCGAGATCCTGCTGAACAGCGTGCCGGTCGACGCCTTCTCGACGATCGTCCACCGCCAGAAGGCGCCGGACTACGGGCGCCGCATGACGGCGCGGCTCGCCGAGCTGATCCCGCGCCAGCTCTTCGACGTGCCGATCCAGGCGGCGATCGGCGGGCGGATCATCGCCCGCGAGACGGTCAAGGCGAAGCGGAAGGACGTCCTCGCCAAGTGCTACGGCGGCGACGTCACCCGCAAGCGCAAGCTCCTCGACCGCCAGAAGGAGGGGAAGCGCCGCATGAAGCAGATCGGGCGCGTCGAGGTGCCACAAGAGGCCTTCGTCGCCGCCCTGCGACTGGACGACGCGTGACCACGCTCGCCGTCCCCTCGGCCGGCCCAGCGCCCGACCGCGACCCCGCCGCGGCGCTCGGCGTGTACGTCCACGTCCCCTTCTGCGCGACGCGCTGCGACTACTGCGACTTCGCCACGTGGACCGACCGCGGCGGACTCATGGACGACTACGTGGCGGCGTGTGTGACCGACCTCGGCGGCAGGGTGGCGCGCGGCGAGCTGGGGGAGGCGTCGACCGTGTTCTTCGGGGGCGGCACACCCTCGCTGCTCGAAGCGAGGGCCCTTGGGCGCATCCTCGACGCCATCCCGCGGCGCGCCGGCGCCGAGGTAACGGTGGAGTGCAACCCCGACAGCGTGGACCTCGCGAAGCTGCGCGCGTACCAGCGGGCGGGCGTGAACCGCTGCTCGTTCGGCGCGCAGTCGATGCGGCCCCACGTGCTGGCCGCGCTCGGCCGCACGCACGACCCCGCCGGTGTCGCCCGCGCGCTCGACGCGGCGCGCCACGCCGGCATCGAGCGCCTCAACGTCGACCTCATCTACGGCGGCGCCGGCGAGACCCTCGGCGACTGGTCGTCGACCCTCGACGCGGTGCTCGCGCTCGGCCCGACGCACGTGAGCGCCTACGCCCTCACGGTGGAGCCCGGCACGCCGCTCGGGGCCCGGGTTGCCGCCGGCGACACGCCGGCGCCGGACGACGACGCCCAGGCCGCGAAGTACGAGCTGGCGGACGACCGCCTCACGGGGTCGGGCTACGGCTGGTACGAGATCTCGAACTGGGCCCAGCCGGGCGACGAGTGTCGCCACCACCTTCTCTACTGGGCCCAAGGCGACTACCTCGGGATCGGCTGTGCCGCCCACGGGCACGTGGCCGGCACCCGCAGCTGGAACGTGCGCCGGCCCGAGCGCTACATCGAGCGCATCCGCGCCGGCGCGACGCCGGTCGCCGGGGCGGAGCAGCTGGACGAGGCCACCCGTGCCGAGGAGGCCTTGGGCCTCGCCCTGCGGACCCGGGCCGGTGCGCCGGCTCCGCCGGGAGCCGACCCGACCATCGCCGAGCTGGTCGACGGTGACCTCGTCCGGCGGGCGGGGGAGCGGCTCGTGCTCACCCGGCGCGGCCGGCTGCTCGCGACCGAGGTCACGGTGCGGCTCCTGGCGGCGCGGACGGAGAGCACCACCCCGGTTGGCACTCGGTAGGATTGAGTGCCAACCCCACCCGGCGGGGAGCGCACGTTGGAACACCTCGACCAGGGCGAGCTCGACGACCGCAAGGCCGCCATCCTGAAGGCCGTCGTCGAGGCGTACGTTGAGACCGCCCAGCCGGTCGGCTCCCAGACGATCGCCCGCGTCAACGCCCTCTCGGTGTCGAGCGCCACGGTCCGCAACGACATGACGATCCTCGAGCACGAGGGGTACCTCACGCAGCCGCACACGTCGGCCGGTCGCGTCCCGACCGACCGGGCCTACCGGTACTTCGTCGACCACTTCACCCGGGAGGAGACCCTCCCCGCCGGGCAGCGGCGCGCCGTCGCCGACTTCTTCGCGTCGGCGCACCGGGCGCTCGAGGATCTGCTCGCCGAGACCAGCCAGCTGCTGTCCCGGGTGAGCCGCCACGCGGCGCTCGTCATGGGGCCTGAGCCCG
>JBPYDT010000018.1:0-11593 GCA_051986275.1 Acidimicrobiia bacterium
CAGGCCGGTGCCAGCAGCAGCGACGCTCGAGAAGACGGTAGACGTCCGGGGCCTCCAGAAGCGCTACGGCGACCTCGAGGCGGTCCGCGGCGTCACCTTCGACGTCGCCCCCGGCGAGACCTTCGGGTTCCTCGGCCCGAACGGAGCGGGCAAGTCCACGACGATCTCGATGCTCTGCACCCTGATCCACCCCACGGGCGGCTCCGCCGAGGTCGCGGGCTTCGACGTCGAGAAGAACCCGCTCGGCGTGCGCCGCCGGATCGGGCTCGTCTTCCAGGACCCGACCCTCGACGAGTACCTCACGGCCTACGAGAACCTCCAGTTCCACGCCGAGCTCTACCGGATGCCGAAGGAGCGCGCGACTGAGCGCATCGAGGCCGTGCTGCGCATGGTCGGCCTGTGGGAGCGGCGCACCGGGCTGGTCCGCACGTTCTCGGGCGGCATGAAGCGGCGCCTCGAGATCGCGCGGGGCCTCCTCCACTCGCCACGCGTGCTGTTCCTCGACGAGCCGACGGTGGGCCTCGACCCGCAGACCCGCCTCAACATCTGGGAGTACATCCAGCGGCTGCGCGACACCGAGGCCATCACGATCTTCCTCACGACCCACTACATGGACGAGGCCGAGTACTGCGACCGGATCGCGATCATCGACAACGGCGAGATCGTCACGATGGACACCCCTGCCGCGCTGAAGGCGGCCATCGGGAAGGACCGGGTCGTGGTCCGCACCGACGACGACGCCGCCGCGCGGCGCGCCATCGCCGAGCGCTACTCGGTCGAGGTGACGTCGACGAGCGAGGGCCTCGCCTTCCACGTGGCCGACGGGGAGGCATTCGTGCCACGACTGTTCGCCGAGCTCGGGATCGGGATCCAGTCGGTCAGCATCGCCCGTCCCACCCTCGACGACGTCTTCATGAGCCACACCGGGCGGACGATCCGGGACGCCGAGTCCTCCAGCTCCGAGCGTCTGGCGATGAACCCCATGGTCCGCGCGAGGAGAGGCCGATGACCGCCGGCACGGCAACCGCCACCACCACCCCGGCCGACGTCGCGCCGGTCGTCGACCTCCACGACGGCGCGACGTGGCTCGACGACCTGCGCGCCGCGCGGGTGGTCTGGAAGCGCGAGCTCATCCGCTTCTCGCGCAACCGCATCCGCATCATCACGTCGCTCGCCCAGCCGATCCTGTTCCTCTTCGTGCTCGGCACCGGGCTCACCACGATCGTGAACACGGCGCACGGCTTCGACTTCCGCACGTTCATGTTCCCGGGCGTGATCGCCATGACGATCTTGTTCACCGCGATCTTCTCGGCGGTGTCCATCGTCTGGGACCGCGAGTTCGGGTTCCTCCGCGAGATGCTCGTCGCGCCGGTGCGCCGCGGCGCCATCATGATGGGCAAGTGCGCCGGCGGCGCGACGGTCGCCACGCTGCAGGGCATCATCATGCTGGTCCTCGCGGGACTCGTGCACGTCCCCTACTCGCCCGTCCTGCTCATCGAGCTCATGGTCGTGATGGTGCTGACCGCGACGATGCTCACCGCGTTCGGCCTGTTCCTCGCGGCCCGCATCCAAGAGATCGAGTCGTTCCAGGTCGTGATGCAGCTCTTCGTGCTCCCGATGTTCTTCCTGGCCGGTGCCGTCTTCCCGATCGAGAAGCTCCCGACCTGGCTCGGCACCCTCACCCGCTTCGATCCCCTCGCCTACGCCGTCGACCCGATGCGCCGGGCCGTGTTCAGCCACGTGAACGCCCCCCCGGCGGCCCAGAAGGCCCTGAACTCGGGCCTCACGTGGGGTCACTGGCGCCTGCCGGCCCTCTTCGAGCTGGGGATCGTGATCGTCGTCTCGGGCCTGCTCCTGTGGGGGGCCGTCGCCCAGTTCAGCCGGGTCGAGTAGCCGGACGCCCGCCGGCGGGAACACCAGCCGGTCAGCGGTGTTGACGAGAGGCACAGCCCGTCGACCTGGGGGTCCCGCGGCGTGCCTGTCCCGTTCCCGAGCGCCGAAGCACCCGAGCTCGGTCCGCCCGACGCGGCCGAGGTCTCGCTGCTCACCCGCGGCATCGTCAGCGCGTGCGCCCCGCCGCAGGGGCTCACCCCGCTGCAGCGGACGCTGGTCAGCGCCACGGCCAGGGAGATGACCGGCTTCGAGGCCGACGCCGACCCCGAGCCGATCGACCCGCAGACCTTCGCCGAGGGTCTCGCCGGGCGCACCGAGGCGTTCCGGACCCGGATCGTCCAGCTCATGGTGCTGGACGCGCTCGTGCTGCGGCCGATCCCGCCGTCGGTCGCGGCGGCCGTGCGCGACTTCGCCCGCGAGCTCGGGGTCGACGAGGGGATGCTCCGCATCACCGAGGAGTTCGCCGCCGGGACGCTCGGGCTCGCGGCCGTCGACTTCGACCGGAACGGCTACACGTCGGAGTGGTCGGCGGAGCACCAGGCCGCGCTGCACACCACGACGCCCCTTGCCGCGGCCTGGGACGAGTCGGTCAACGACCCGACGCTCGCCGCGAAGTGGTGCCACCTCGAGACGCTGCCGCCCGGCACGCTCGGCCGCCGCGTGACCGACTTCTACCGGGCCCGCGGGTTCGTGTACCCGGGTCACCCCGGCTCGGCGCCGCCGCTGCTCGCCCAGCACGACTGGGTGCACGTCGTCGCCGACTACGGGACGTGCGTCGAATCGGAGCTCGAGGTGTTCTCGTTCATCGCGCGGGCGAACGACGACCCGCGCGCCTTCAGCCTGCTCGCGATGGTCGTGTCGCTCTTCGAGACGGGCTACCTCGCCACGGGCGCCGGGCTGTTCCAGGCCTCGCCGGGCCAGGTGTCCCACGAGGGCGTCGCCGAGCGGATGGCCGACGCCATGCGGCGCGGCGCGCTCGTCGACGGCAGCGTCGACTTCCTCGAGGTCGACTGGTTCGAGCTCGCCGACCAGCCCGTCGAGGAGGTTCGCCGCCACTTCGGCGTCGTGCCGAAGAGCGGCCGGTCGATCGCCGCCGGTTCGGTCGGTCCCTGGGAGCCGGGCGGGATCAGCGCCTTCCAGTGGCGCTGCGGCAACGAGCGCGCCCGTGCCGCGGGCCGCCCGTACGAGCCGTTCGGCGCCTCGCTCGCCTGAGTCAGGCGGCCACGGTCACCCGGGTGAGGACCCGGGCCTCGTCCCCGTGGTCGTGGTGGGCCCGGTGCAGGAGCGCCCGGTTGTCCCACACGACGAGGTCGCCCGGCTGCCACTCGTATTCGAGGCGGACGCTCGGGTCGAGCGCGACGCGGAACAGGTAGCCGAGCGTCGGGCGGCTCTCGATCGCGCTCTGGTGCTCGAAGCGGCGCGTGAACCCGGGGTTCACGAACAACGACCGGCGGGCCGTCGTCCCGTCGACGCGCACGACCGGGTGCAGCACCTCGCCGAGGCCGGGGGCGCGGCGCAGCATCATCGGGCCGGGGGCGTGGACGGCGCGCCGGCCTTCGAGGCGCTGGCGCCAGTCGGGGTCGAGGTGCTCCCAGGCGAGCTGCTGGTTCGCGAAGGACGTGGCGCCGCCCCGGGCCGGCAGCAGCTGGGCCGACAGCATCGTGTACGCCGGCGGGTTCGGCGTGAACGTGGCGTCGGCGTGCCACACCTCGGCCGCCTTGCCGGCGCGGGGCGCCCGACGGCTGTCGACGACCGATGTCGCGGCGTCGCGGTGGCGCGCCGCGGGGTGCAGCCACAACGGCCCGAACGAGGAGGCGAAGCGCTGCTCCTCGGGCAGGCTGAGGTGCTGCTCCGGGAACGCGACCAGCAGCCGGTCGGCGAGCGCGTGGCGCACGGCGGCGCGGTCGTCGTCGGTGAGCGGCTCGTGGAGGTCGACGCCGGTGATGACCGCGCCGAGGGGACCTGCCAGAGGGGTGGTCTCGGTGGTGCTCATGACCGGATCGTGGCGCGGCCGCGTGAAGGGTCGGTCAAGGCGGGGTCACGCCCGGGTCAGTCCAGCGCCTGCACCGCGGCCCGGAACTGGTCGCCGCGGTCGAACTCGTCGACGAAGAGCCCGAAGCTGGCGCAGCCCGGCGAGAGCAGCACGACCCCGCCGGGGACGGCGAGCGGCGCCGCTTCGGCGACGGCATCCGCCATCGAGCCCAGCGGCCCGCGGACGGGGACCTCGGACCCGAGCGCCGAGGCGAGGGTCGGTGTCGCCGTCCCGTCGAGCAGCACCACGGCGGCGGCGCGCGCGGTGAGCGCCGCGGCGAGCGGCGCGAGGTCGAGCCCCTTGTCGGAGCCGCCCGCGATCGCCACGGTCGGCCGGTCGGCGAACGCCTCGAGCGCGGCGACCGCGGCGTCCGGCGTCGTCGCCGCGCTGTCGTTCACGTAGTCGACGCCGTCGACGGTCGCGACCTGCTCGAGGCGGTGGGGCACGCCTCGGAAGGCGGCGATCCCGCGGCGCACCTCGTCCGCCGTGACGCCAACGGCGAGCGCGGCCCCCGCGGCGGCGAGCGCGTCGCGCCGGTTGTGCGCGCCGGGGACCGCGAGCGCGTCGACGGGCCCGAGATCGAGGCGGGTGCCCTCCCAGTCGGCGATGAAGCGCCCGTCGGCGACGAACAGCGTGCGATCGCCGTCGTGGGGGCCGTCGGCGAACGTGACGCGGCGACCCCGCGTGCCGGCGACGAGCGGGAGCACGGCCGGGTCGTCGGCGGGGTACACGGTCCAGTCGTCCGGGCCCTGGTGCTGGGCGATCTGGGCCTTCGCGTCGGCATACTCGGTGAGCGAGGCGTAGCGGTCCAGGTGGTCCGGGTGCAGGTTCGTCACGACGGCGACGTGGGGGGACCGGGCGTGCTCACCGAGCCCCTCGAGCTGGAACGACGACAGCTCGAGCGCCACCGGCACGCCCGGCTCGACGTCCCCGAGGCGGGCGAGCGCCGAGCGCCCCATGTTCCCGGCGACGACGCTGGTTGGCCAGTGCTCCCGCAGCATCGAGTGGAGGAGCAAGGTCGTCGTCGTCTTGCCCTTCGTGCCGGTCACCCCGATCGTCGGCGCGGGGCTCGCCGCCAGGAACAGCGTCATCTCCATCTCGACGCGCGCTCCGTGCGCCTCGGCGACCGCGAGGTACGGCGAGTCGCGTCGCACGTCCGGGTTGCGGACCACCACGTCGGCCCACTGGAAGTCGGCGTCGTCGTGGCGGCCGAGCACGAACGTGACGGGCTCGCCCCGGAACTGCTCGACGACCGCGTCGAACGCCGCCGGTTCGGCGCGGTCCGTGACGCGCACCTCGGCGCCGGACCCCAGCGCGTAGCGGATGACGCCGACGCCGCCGGCGCGGCGGCCGATCCCCATGACGAGGACCCGGGCGCCCCGAAGCGGGGCCGTCACGCCACCTGCGGGTGGCGCGCGCGACGGTCGGCGAACGACACTCAGCTGCTCAGCGGGCCGGCGCGTCTCAGGTGATCTTCTCCCGCATCCAGCCCGACGTGTTGTGGAAGTCGGCGACCGCGCTGCCCGGCGGTACGAGCGTGTCGCAGGCCGCCCGCGCCTCGTCGTCGAGCGGGTGCTCCAGCACGGCGAGCGCCTCATCGAGCTGGGCCCGGGTGCGCGGGCCGACGATCGGGGACGTCACGCCCGGCTGGTCCTTCACCCAGACGAGGGCGAGCTGCGACGTCGTGAGGCCGCGGTCGGTGGCGAGGTCGGCGAGCGTCCGCGCGACCTCCAAGGCGTTGGGGGTGACGCGCTCGCGGAGCTGCGGGCGCCGCGCGGCGCGCGAGTCGTCCGGCACCTGCTCGGGATCGTCGTAGCGCCCGGCGAGGATGCCGGCCGCGAGCGGGGACCACGGCAGCACCCCGAGCCCGTGCGCCTGGCACAGAGGGAGGAGCTCGTTCTCGATGCGACGGTCGAGGAGGTTGTAGGGCGGCTGCTCCGTCGCGTACGCGGGACGGTGGTCGCGGTCGGCGAGGCAGAGCGCCTCCATCACCATCCACGCGGGGTGCGTCGAACAGCCGACGTGGCGCACCTTCCCCGCGTCGACCAGCTCGGCGAACGCCGCGAGCGTCTCGTCCTGGGGCACGACCGTCGACGGCCGGTGCAGCTGGTACAGGTCGATGTGGTCGGTCTGGAGGCTTTGCAGCGAGTGCTCGCACGACTCGACGATGTGCTCGCGCCGATGCCACGTGCCCGGCTCGGCGCGCCCGCGCGGCATGCCGACCTTCGTGGCGAGCACGATCTCGTCGCGCCGACCGTTCGCCGCGAGCGCGGCGCCGACGATCTCCTCGCTGCGCCCGCCCGCGTAGACGTCCGCGGTGTCGATCATCGTGATGCCACCGTCGAGCGCGGCGTCGATGATCGCCCGGGATTCGGGCTCCTCCGTGGGGTCGCCGAAGTTCATCGCGCCGAGGCACAGCGGGCTGACGTCGAGCCCCGTCGGTCCGAGCGCGCGCGTCTCGCTCATCGCGTCTGACGGTCGCGGGTCACGGCGCAGTCTCGCGTGGCGGGGCGGCCCCGGAGGTGGGCGAGACCCACCTCGACGGGGCGCCCCACCTTCGCCCGGGTCCGCCAGCGGGTGGGGCGGGGCTGGGCATCGCTGGGGACACCGGGCGAAACTGCGTGCGGGCTGGGCACGCCGACTCGGTCGGGTTTTACCGCGCGTGGTCAGGTTCTCACACACGGCGACCGCGTGCGAGCGCCTTCTGGGCCCCCCTCAAAGCCCCCGAAAGCCCCCAGACCCCTACATTTCCGGCGTGGAGCGCCGGGCGAGCGGTCTGCGATGCTGCCGCGATGGTCCAGGGGCCCCCGGAGATGAAGACCTGGGGCACGGTGGCGCCAGCCGAGCTGGCCCGGATGGTCATCGTGTCCCCCCACCTGGACGACGCCGTCCTCGGCTGCTCCTACCTCCTCGCCGCCCACCCCGGTGTCCCGGTCGTCACGGTGTTCGCCGGCCGACCCGTCGAGTACCCCGACCCGCCGGGCCGTTGGGACGCCCTCGGCGGGTTCGAGCCGGGCGACGAGGTGCACGTGACGCGGCGCGCCGAGGACGCGGCCGCGCTCGGCGGCTACGACGCGCGCCCGATCTGGCTCGACTTCGTCGAGCACTCCTACCTCGAGCGGCCCGAGTGGGTCCGACCCGACGATGTGGTGGACACGCTCGAGACGACGCTGCGCGACCTGCGCCCGACCGCGGTGTTCGCGCCGTTCGGGCTCGGCAACCCCGACCACGCGTGCACCCACGAGGCAGCGATGCTCGTGCGCGACCGGATGCTCGCCGACGCCGACGGCGGGCCGTCGTGGTTCTGCTACGAGGACGCCCCCTACAACCACATCCCCGGGATCCTCGCCTGGCGTGTCTCGCAGCTGTTCCGCAAGCAGGTCTGGCCCACGCCGTGCGCACCGCCGGTCAACGTCGACCACGCGCGCAAGCTCGCGGCGATGGCCCGCTACCCGACGCAGGTCCCCGCGCTCGATGCTGACTGGGGCATCACCGCGAAGCTCGAGCACCAGCCCCCGGAGCAGTACTGGCGCCTCGCGCCCCCGCCGCCGGGCTGGGAGGCCCTCACCGAGATCTAGCGCCTCGTACACTCCTCGGCCGGGACGTCACCGACGTTCCCCACCGGGAGGGCACGCATGCGCATCGGGCTCGACGTCGCGCAGCAGCGGATGCCGTGGTCCGAAGTCGCGTCGCGTGCGCGCCTCGCCGACGACCTCGGCTTCGACGGGGTCTGGGGCTTCGACCACTTCCAGCCGATGTACGGCAGCGGCCCCGGCGAGTGCTTCGAGGGCAACACGACGCTCGCCGCGCTGAGCGGGGTGACGACGCGCGCTCGCCTCGGCCTGCTCGTCACGGGCCTCACCTACCGCCACCCGGCGGTCTTCGCCGCCGAGGCGATCACGATCGACCACGCGTCGGGTGGGCGCTACGAGCTCTCGTACGGCGCCGCCTGGTTCGACCAGGAGCACCGCGCGCTCGGCATCCCCTTCCCGCCGACGGGCGAGCGCGTCTCGCGCTTCGAGGAGGCGGTGCAGATCGTGAAGGGGCTCCTCACGACGGACAACTTCAGCTTCGACGGCCGCTACTACCAGGTGAAGGACGCGACGCTGCACCCCCGCCCGGTGCAGACCCCGCACCCGCCGATCTGGATCGGCGCGTCGGGCGAGCGGATGCTCGGCATCGCGGCGCGCCACGCCGACGTCTGGCACCAGTTCGGGACCCCGGAGTCCATGGCGGCACCGTCGGCGCACCTGAGCGAGCTGGCGTCCGCCGCGGGCCGCGACCCGGCGTCGATCCTGCGGGCCGCGTCGCTGTCTCTTGAGGGGGACCCCGACGCGGTGCGGCGCACGATCGAAGGGTGGCGCGAGGCCGGCGTCGGCTACCTCGTCGCCGGCTGGCCCAGCGCGGGCCGGGCCCAGGTCGAGGCGTTCGCCGCCGCGGCGCTGCCCGCCTAGGTCAGCGGCGACCAGCGCGACGTCCGCAGGAGCCGGCTCTCCCAGTCGTCGCGGACCTCGAGCGCGTCGTGCATCCACGACCCGGGGCCGCGGAACTCGGCCGGGACCTCGGTCTCGAGGAGCCGCTGCAGCCGGGCGTTCTCGACGATGCGCTGCCACAGCACGACCTCGGAGCGGCGGCCCGTCCCCCAGGCGGTCTGGAACGCGGTGACCAGCTCGAGGATCGCCCGGCCGCCCTTCGCGCTCTCGACGAGGCTCGGCGCGTAATGGGTGCGCGCCTTCTCCAGGTAGTCGTCCAGCATCCCGTCGTGGGGCCAGGCCGTGTCCTCCATGAACAGCGTCAGAGGGTGGTCGGCCGCCTCGGTGGGAACCGCGTCGAGGTCCTCGACGAGCGGCGGCGCCCACGGCACGGTCAGCAGCAGCTTCCCGTGGACGGTGTGGCGCGTCTGGTCGACGTCGTGCGCCCACGACCGCAGCGGCCCGTCCTGTACCGACCGGGCCACGCGCTCCCACGCCGCGCCGTCCCGCACCCCGGTGACGGTGGCCGCCGTGTAGGCGCGCCCCGACCCGTGCGCCAGGTGCATGAAGTAGAGGAGGCGGGCGTCGTCCCCGCGGGCGAGCTCGGGCATCCACCGGTCGCGGAACGCCGCCTCGAAGTCGTCCTCGCGGGCGCCCCGGACGCGATGCACCTCGTGGAGGAGCAGCACGGCGCTTACCCGCTCACCGCGGCGACGACCGCCCGGACGGCGTCGTCGGCGAGGTCACGCAGCTCGTCGTCGGTGCGGTCCTGGATCGGGTGGGCGACGAACACCCGGGCCGGGTCGGCGCCGAGAGCGCGCGCTTGCGCATCAGCGGCGTCGACGAACTCGCTCGAGGCGACGAACACGGTCGGTACCCCCAGGGCTTCGAGGTTCACGGTGTCGTGCACACTGCACGACGTGCACGATCCTCAGTCGGCGAGCGCCTCGATCACCACTTCGCACTGCTCGGCGATCTCGCGGCGCAGGTCGATCGGCGCGACCTTCGTGAACGTCGGCTTCGCGAAGCGCAGCACGCGGGCGCCGCGGTCGGCGAGGTGCTCCTCGAGCCGGTTCAGGAACACGTCGCCGCGCGCCTTGCTGATGTCGAGGAGGCCCACCGAGCGGTCGCGGAGCGACGCCGGGCGGGCCGTCCGCTCCCGCAGCGCGGCCTTCTGCTCGCCGGTCGGGTCGAGCAGCACACGTGGTTCGCTCACGGCTCGATCTCCTTCGTCACCGGCGCGCTCCCGGTCGCGCCGCTGGCCCAGCCCCCGATGATGGCCGAGAACAGGCCCGCGCCACCACCGGCGTGGACGATGAGCAGTCCGCCGTCCCGGAACTTGGGAAGGGTGAGGTCCCGCACGCCGTCGGGCAGGCCCTCGGCGATCCCGCCGGCGCCGCGGACCAGGTCGACACCAGGGAGCTGGAGGCGGGCCATGAGCTCGTCGAGGAGCCGCGCCTTCGTCCAGCCCGCCTCGTGGAACACGCGGGCGTGCTCGGGGGACACGACGAGGACGGCGTCGAAGGCGAGCGCCAGCTTCGGGTGGGTGGTCGTGCGCAGGCACGCCGCGAAGCTGTTGGCGAGCGAGTCGGCGTCCCGCGACAGCTGGTCGATGATCCCGCGGGGCCCCTCGGCGGCGAAGAGCGTCACCGCCGACGACGACGCGGGGAGGCCCCGCGTGACGTGCAGCGGCTCCCACGGCGAGTCCTGCTCGCGCTCGGCGAAGCAGAACGTGTACTTGCCGGGCTGCCCGAGCGTGGCCCGGTCGATCTCGCCCGGCCGGCCGCCGCCGACGTTGCGGATGACGAGCTGGAGCGCCCGCCCGATCGTCGCGTTCGCCCGGTTGCCCTGCCCGAGCGCGTTGATGCCGCAGTTCATCCCGATGGCGCGCGCCCGCGGCCCGTTCACGATCACGAGCGGCCCGGAGAACCAGGTGGTGGCGAGCAGCCCGTGGATGTTGAACTCGTCGGTGCAGGCCGCCTCGACCGCAGCGAGCACGACCGGGAGGTAGTCGGGCCGCGCGCCGGCGAGCACGGCGTTGATCGCCACCTTCTCGACGGTGCACGTCACGAGGTCGGGCGGCACGACGGCGACGACCTCGGCCGGGTCGCGCGTCGTGCCCGTAAGCATGCGCGCCACCCGCTCGGGCGTCGGCGCCACGACCGGGAGGCCGTCGGTCCAGCCGCGCTCGAACATCGCCTCGACCTCGTCCTCGCTCGGGCCGAGCTCGACGCGGCGGGACGTCAGCTCGGCCGCGCCCGCCGCCGCGGCGCGGGCCGCGGCCAGGTCGGGGTCGCGGGTTCGGGAGCCGCACCCCGGCCGGTGCGGAGGCAAGCCGGCGCCGAGGTCGCTGACCCCGGTGAACGGCCCCCACGCGTCTCGGCTCCACCCGACGACGCGGTCGCGCTCGTGGCCTCCCTCCACTCGTACGAGCGTCGGGACGGTCTCGACGTCGAGGGCGAAGGACAGCTCGAGGTCGGTGTCGTCCTCGGCGTGGAGCCCGGGCGGGAAGGAGGGGTCGTCCTGGCTGTAGATGGTGAGCGCGGGGGTGGCGCGGGCCCGCAGCTCCTCGAGGACGGGCACGACGAGCTGGCACGTCGGGCAGTCGCGCTTCACGATGGCCACGAGGCCGTCGGGCAGGGCGACGCTCACGTGAGGGATTCGACCACGTGGTCGATGGCGCGGGTGAGGGTGGCCACGTCCTCGAGCTCGATCGCGGGGAACAGCGCCAGACGGAGCTGGTTCCGGCCGAGCTTGCGGTACGACTCGGTGTCGAGGATGCCGTTGGCCCGGAGGGCGGTGGCGATGTCGCGGGCGTCGACGCCCTCGAAATCGATCGTGGCGGTCACGTGGCTGCGCTCGGACGGCTTGGCGACGAACGGCGTCGCGTACGGGCTGGCCTCGGCCCAGCCGTAGACGAGCTCGGCCGCGCGGTCGCATCGCGTCGCGGCCCACTCGAGCCCGCCGTGGGCGAGCATCCACTCGAGCGTGTCGGCGACGAGGAACAGCGTGGCGAGCGCCGGCGTGTTGTAGGTCTGGTTGAGCCGAGCGTTCTCGAGCGCGATCGGGAGGCTCAAGAACGCGGGCTGCCACCGACCGGACGCGGCGATCGCCTCGACGCGCGCGATCGCGGCCGGCGAGCACAGCGCGAACCACAGCCCGCCGTCCGAACCGAAGGCCTTCTGGGGCGCGAAGT
>JBPYDT010000019.1:0-9590 GCA_051986275.1 Acidimicrobiia bacterium
GTCGCGGGTGCCCGCCGCTGCGCGTATGAGGTCCGCGCGCGGCGCTGAGTCAGGTCGGCGCGAGCTCCTCGGACGTCGCGTCGAGACGCGCGCGAGCCCGGTCGATGAGCTGGGTCTTCGGGTCGCCCCGCGAGCTCGCGATGGGCAACAGGTGCTCGAGGAGCGTGTCGCAGATCTCCCGGAGCTGCGCCTGCTGGTCCCGCGAGAGCTGGTCGAAGAGGTGCTGCCGCACGCTCTCGACGTGCGCAGGCGCGGCCGCGGCGAGCGCGGCGAACCCGGCCCGCGTCAGCACGGCGTAGGAGCCGCGGCGGTCCTCGTCGCAGGTCCGCCGCTCGACCCAGCCCAGCTCTTCGAGCCGGGCGACGGCGTGGGACGCCCGGCTGCGGCTCGACTGGGTCGCGTCGGCGAGCTCGCTCATGCGCAGCGTGCGGTCGGGGGACTCGGAGAGCATGACGAGGATCTCGTAGTAGCTGAACGGCATCTCGGCGTCGCGCTGGAGGTCCCGCTCGAGCTCCTCCCACAGCAGACGGGTGGCGAAGATCCACGCCAGCCAGACCCGGCGCTCGTCGGCGTCCAGCCAACGGGGTTCGGGCGACCCGGCCATCGGGCCAGCCTACCGTTACTGGTTGACGGCTCAACCACTGTCGGCGACGGCTCGCGTGGCACGGCGTCGCCGGGTCAGGCGTCGGCGGCCCGCACCACGAGCGAGGCCGCGAGATCCCGCGCTCACCACGTGTCGACGCAGGGCCGCTTCTTGGTCGTCCGGGGCGGTGGCGCCCAGTCACCGAACGCCGACGTGATCCAGCGGCGTGTGTCCGCCGGGTCGATGACGTCGTCGATCTCGAAGGTCGTCGCGGCGTTCAGCGCCCGCCCGTGCTCGTAGGCGCGCTCGACCATCTCGGCGAACGCCCGCTCCTGCTCGGCGGGGTCGTCGATCGCCTCGAGCTCGCGCCGGAAGCCGAGCCGCACCGCCCCCTCGAGGCCCATCCCGCCCAGCTCGGCGGTCGGCCACGCCACGCAGAACGCCGGCGCCTTGAAGCTGCCGCCGGCCATCGCCTGCGCGCCGAGCCCGTAGGCCTTGCGCAGCAGCACCGTGCCGAACGGCACGGACAGGTTCGCCCCGACGACGAAGAGGCGGGACGCGTGCCGGACGTGGGCCGCGATCTCGACCTCGGGACCGACCATGAACCCGGGCGTGTCGCAGAGGAAGAGGAGGGGGAGGTCGAACGCGTCGCAGAGCTGCATGAAGCGGGCGGCCTTGTCCGCCCCGTCCGGGTCGATCGCGCCCCCGAGGTGCGTCGGGTCGTTGGCGACCACGCCGAGGGCCTGGCCCTCGACGCGCCCGAGGCCGGTGACCATCCCGCGTCCGAACCCCCGCCGCAGCTCCAGGAACGAGCCGGCGTCCAGGAGCGCCGCGACGACGGCCCGGACCTCGTAGGCGCGGCGGCGGTTCTCCGGCACGAGGTCCCGGAGGCGCGCCGCGTCGTGGGCGCCCGGGTCGGCGTCGCCATGGAAGTAGGAGAGGTACCGGCGCGCCGCGTCGACCGCCGCGGCGTCGTCGGGCACGAGCAGGTCGATGACGCCGTTGCGCCACTGCACCGCCGCCGGCCCGATCTCGTGCGGCTCGTAGACGCCGAGCCCGCCGCCCTCGATCATCGCCGGACCGCCCATCCCGATGTTCGAGTCCTCCGTCGCGATCACGACGTCACAGCAGCCGAGGAGCGCCGCGTTGCCCGCGAAGCAGCGGCCACCGACGACGCCGACGAGCGGGACGAGGCCCGACAGCTCGGCGAAGAGGGAGAACGCGAGGCAGTCGAGGCCCGAGAACCCCGGCGCGTCCGTGTCCCCTGGCCGCCCACCGCCGCCCTCGGCGAAGAGCACGAGCGGCAGGCGCCGCCGTTCCGCGAGCTCGAACAGGCGGTCCTTCTTCCGGTGGTTCTGGTAGCCCTGCGTGCCGGCGAGCACGGTGTAGTCGTAGGAGAGGACAACGGTCGGCTGCCCGGCGACGGCCCCGACGCCCCCCACGAGCCCGTCGGCCGGCGTGCGACGGACAAGATCGTCGAGCGCGCGGCGCCGCCGCTGCGCGGCCACGACCAGGGGCCCGTACTCGACGAACGAGCCTGGGTCGCACAGGTCCTCGACGTTCTCGCGTGCCGTGCGCCGACCCGTCGCGTGACGGCGCGCGACGGCCTCGGGCCGGCCCGCGTCCAACCCGATCGCGTGACGCTCCCGGACCTCGTCCAACGACGACGAGCCACCCGCTGGTGTGGTCGCGTCGGCGCGGTCCGCCGGGCCGTCGACCCGTCCGGCGTCTCCGCCTTCCACGACCACCAGCTCGTCACCCTCCATCACCACTTGCCCGACCTCGACGGTGACGGCGTGCACGATGCCCGGCCCGGCTGCGCGGACCACGTGCTCGAGCTTCATCGACTCGATCACGACGAGCTCCTGCTCGGCGCGCACCACGTCGCCCGCGCCGACAGCGATCGCGACCACCGTGCCTTGCACGGGTGCCACGACCGGCCGTCGCGTGGCATCCACAGCACCGTGTTCTAGTCCTGCGCACGAGAGACCGATGGCCCCCACGACTAGGGTCCGCGCTCGTGCCCTCCCGTGCTCGGGGCGTCGTGGCCCGTGCGCCCGGCGAGCCCGTCGGCCTGCACGACATCGTCGTGCCCGACCCCGGTCCCGGCGAGGTCGTCGTCGCCGTCCAAGCGTGCGGCGTCTGCCACACGGACCTGCACTACCGCGAGGGCAACATCGGGCACGACTTCCCGTACCTGCTCGGCCACGAGGCGGCGGGCGTCGTTGAAGCCGCCGGCCCCGACGTGACGGGCGTCGCGGTCGGTGACTTCGTGGTCCTCAACTGGCGCGCGGTCTGCGGCGAGTGCCGGGCCTGCCGGCGCGGTCGGCCCTGGTACTGCTTCGCCACCCACAACGCCCGCCAGGCCATGACGCTCGACGACGGAACGCCGCTGTCGCCGGCGCTCGGGATCGGCGCGTTCGCCGACCGCACGCTCGTTGCTGCCGGCCAGGCCACGAAGGTCGACGCGCGGGCCCGGCCCGAGGCCGCCGGCCTGCTCGGGTGCGGCGTGATGGCCGGGTTCGGCGCCGCGCTGAACACCGGCGCGGTGCAGCGCGACGACACGGTCGCGGTGTTCGGCTGCGGCGGGGTGGGCGACGCCGCGATCGCCGCGGCGCGCCTCGTCGGCGCGCGCACGATCGTCGGGGTCGACCTCGACGAGCGCAAGCTCGCCTGGGCGCGCGACTTCGGCGCCACGCACACGGTGAACGGCGTCAGCGAGGACCCGGTCGCACGCATCCTGGCGCTCACGGACGGCCACGGGGCCGACGTGTGCATCGAGGCGGTCGGCCACCCGGACGTGCTCCGCGAGGCGTTCTACGCCCGCGACCTCGCCGGCACGGTCGTGCAGGTCGGCGTGCCGAGTCCCGACATGGGCCTGCCCGACATCCCGATGATCGACTTCTTCGGACGCGGGGGCGCGCTGAAGCCCTCCTGGTACGGGGACTGCCTCCCGAGCCGGGACTTCCCGCTGCTCATCGACCTCTACCTGCAGGGTCGCTTCGACCTCGACCGCTTCGTGTCCGAGACGATCAGCCTCGACGACGTCGAGGCGGCGTTCCACCGCATGGAGCGCGGCGAGGTGCTCCGCTCCGTCGTCACGCTCTGAGCGCGAGGGACGCCGCGTTGGCGCGCCAGGTACGGTGCCGCCATGGCCAACGACGTCGAATCCGTCGAGCGCGTCATCCCCGCGCCGCCCGACAAGATCTTCGAGCTGCTCGCCGACCCGCGCCGCCACCCCGACATCGACGGGTCGGGCTCCGTGCGCCGCGCGCAGGAGTGCCCGGACCGCCTCGCGCTCGGGTCGAAGTTCGGGATGTCGATGAAGCTCGGTGTGCCGTACTCGATGGAGAGCGAGGTCATCGAGTTCGACGAGAACCGTCGCATCGCGTGGCAGACCCGCCCGCCGACGCCGCTCGGGAAGCGCGTCGCGGGCGGTCGCATCTGGCGCTACGAGCTCGAGCCGACCGACGGCGGCACGCGGGTCCGCGAGAGCTGGGACATCTCCCAGGAGCGGATGAAGGCCGTCGTCCGCCCGGCGCGCAAGCGCACGCGTCAGGCGATGCTCGACACCCTCGAGCGCATCGAGGCGCTCGTCACCGCCACGAGCTGAGGATCACAGCAGGGTCAGCCCGCCGTCGACGGCGAGGACCTGGCCGGTGATGTAGCTCGCGTCGCCCGACAGGAGGAACACGGTGGCCGCCGCCACCTCCCACGCCGTGCCCTGCCGACCGAGCGGCACCGGCGTCCGGGCCCGGCCCGGCCGGCCTCGCGTCGCGACGCGACCGAGCGGCGTGTCGATGAGCCCGGGCGCGACGACGTTGGCCCGCACGCCCTGGCGGGCGCCCTCGAGGGCGACGTGCCGGCACAGACCGAGCAGCCCGGCCTTCGACGAGTCGTAGGCGGGGAGCCGGCTGCCCGGCTGCAACCCGGCGACCGAGCTGATGAACACGATGGCCGCGCCCTCCGCGAGGCGGGGCAGCGCGGCTTGCGAGATGAGGAAGTGCGAGCGCAGGTTGACCGCGAACGTCGTGTCCCAGTCCCGCGCGCTCGTCCCGGCGAGCCCGGCGCCGCGTCCGATGCCGACGTTGAGGACGAGCCCGTCGACGTCACCGGCCTCCTCGACGAGGCGTCCACAGGCGTCGGCGTCGGCGACGTCGGCGACGACGACGTGCGCCCGCCCGTCCTCGCGCGTGATCCACGCGGCCGTCTCCTCGGCCGCGGCCTGGTCACGGTCGGCGCACACGACGGTCGCGCCCTCCCGCGCCGCGAGCACGGCGATGGCGCGGCCGTTGCCGAGGGGCGCGTCGGGGTCGTCCGAGCGCTGCGTGCCGGCGCCGACGACCAGCACGTGCCGGCCGGCGAGGCGTCCGCTCACCCGTCGTATCCCGGTACGCCCGCCTCGCGCGGCACGCCGAGCGAGTTCAGGGTGAACGCCACGAGGTGGTAGTGCCCGATGAGCATCACGAGCTCGATCAGCTGGCGCTCGTCGTAACGGCCCGCCAGCTGCTGCCACGTGGCGTCGGTGACGCAGCTGTCGTCGTGGAGCTCGTCGGCGGCGCGCAGCAGCGTCACGTCGAAGGGGTCCCAGCCCGGCGCGTCGGCCCCGGCCTGGATGCGCCGGATCTCGTCGTCGCTCAGCCCGGAGCGGCGGGCGAGGAGGACGTGCTGGCCCCACTCGTACTCGGACTGGCACAGCCAGCCCGTGCGCAGGACCACGAGCTCGCGGTCGCGGGCCGGCAGCTTGCCGGCGAGCAGCTTCCCGGCGAACGGCAGCCAGCGCCGGAACAAGCCGGGATGGCGGACGAGCGTGGTGAAGATGTTCGCCGCCGGTCCGGCGGGCATCCCGACCGTCTCGAGCAGCTCCGTGGTCTCCGTGGTGCGCTCGCGGTCGCTGAGCGGCGCGATGCGGGGCGAGGACGGTCGGGTCGTCATGGGCGGCCACGCTACCGACGACCCGCCGACGCCGCCTGGGGGCGCGGCGTCGGCGCGGGCGCGAGGATCGGAGGCTCATGACGACCGACGACGATCCCCGACGCCGCGCGGTGCGCGAGTGGCTCGCCGCGCACCCCGACGCGAGCGGCCGCGACCTCGCGCGCGCCGGGTACGTCGTGCCGCACTGGCCCGCTCCGTACGGGCTCGACGCCGACGCCGCGCACCAGCTCCTGATCGACGAGGAGCTCACCGCCGCGGGCGTGCGGCGGCCGCTCAACCCGATCGGGATCGGCTGGGCGGCGCCGACGATCCTGGTCGCCGGCACCCCCGCGCAACAGGAGCGGTTCCTGTGGCCCGCGCTCTCGGGCGAGGAGTTCTGGTGCCAGCTGTTCAGCGAGCCGGACGCCGGGTCGGACCTCGCGAGCCTGCGGACCCGGGCCGAGCGCGACGGCGACAGCTACGTCGTGAACGGGTCGAAGATCTGGACGACGCTGGCGCACCACTCGCAGTTCGGCATCCTCCTGGCGCGCACCGACCCGGAGGCCGAGCGGCACCGCGGCATCTCGTACTTCATTTGCCCGATGGACCTCGCGGGCATCACCGTGCGCCCGATCGTCGACATGACCACGGCGCGCTCGTTCAACTAGGTCGTGTTCGAGGACGTCCGACTGCCGGCCGACCTGCTCGTGGGGGAGGAGCACCAGGGCTGGCGCCTCGCGCGGGCGACGCTGGCGAACGAGCGCGTGTCGCTGTCGACCGGCGGCGCGCTGTGGGGCGCCGGGCCGTCGGCCCGCGACCTCGTGGCGCTCGTCCGGGACCAGGGCGGGCTTCACGACCCGACGGCACGCCAGCGTCTCGCGGCCCTCTACGTCGAGGGCGAGGTGCTGCGCCTGATCCAGCAGCGCACGCTCGCGTCACGCCTCGCGGGACGCGAGCCCGGCCCGTACGCGTCGGTGCAGAAGGCGCTCTCCGACGGGCACGGCCAGCACGTCATGGGCCTGGCGAAGGACCTGACCGGCGCGCACGGGATGCTCGCCGGGTCGGGACCCGCCGGGCCGCTGCCGCCCCGGTCCCGCACCGGTCCGACCGAGATCAACTTCGGCGCCGACCTCGAGCCGGGCGTCGACCCGGTGTGGCACTACGGGTTCCTGTTCTCGCCCGCCCTCACCATCGGCGGCGGCACCTGGGCCGTGCAGCGCAACATCATCGGCGAGCGCGTGCTCGGCCTCCCGCGCGACCCCTGACGTCAGGCTTCGAGCTCGTCGATCGCCACCGGCCCGCCCCGCTCGGCGCTGCGGTAGCCAGCCTCGACGATCTGGTGGGCGTGCACCGCGTCGTCGATCGTCGGGCTCGGCGTCGCGTGGGATCGGAGCGCGGCGGCGAAGGCGCGGTACGCGAGGTACTGGTAGACGAAGTACTCGCGGTCGGGGTCGAGGCCGTCGGCCTCGAAGGTGGCGCGCCGCAGCGCCGCGACGTCGACGTGCTCGACGGGCACCCGGTCGCGCTTGAGGAGAAGGGAGTCCTCGGGTGCACCGATGACGAAGTCGGTCGTCGCCTCGACCGCGGCCTGCTCGAAGAACACCTCGAGGCGACGCTCCTCCCGGTCGTTGACCCCGTTGAAGACCGAGGTCAGGCTGCCGACGACGCCGCTCGTGTGCTCGATGGTCGCGACGGCGACGTCCTCGACCTCGAAGCCGAACACGCGGCGGGTCACCGCCGAGACGCGCTGCACCGGCCCGAACAGCCAGCACGCCAGGTCGCACGAGTGGATGGAGTGCTCGAGCAGCGCGCCGCCGCCCGCCACTGACCGGTCGGATCGCCAGCTCGTGTGGCCGTCGACGATCGCGCCGGTCGGCCAGAACTGGTCGTCGCGGATCACGTACGCCATCGGTGCGCCGAACGTCGCGTCGGTGATCCAGGACCGGATCTGGCGGATGATGGGGTGGAAGCGGGACTGGAAGCCGACCTGGGTCGGGATGCCGGCCCGCTGGATTGCGTGGGCGAGCTCGCGCACCACGGCGAACGAGGGGGCGAGCGGCTTCTCGGCGAAGAGCGGCTTGCCCGCGGCGGCGGTGGCGAGGATGAGGTCGCGGTGGAACCGGGTGGGGGTCACGACCGACACGGCGTCGACCTCAGGGTCGGCGATCAAGTCCGCGCCTGCCGCGTAGCGGCGCGGCACATCGCCGAGAATCGCCGCCACGCGATCGATCCCGGCGGCGTCCGGGTCCGCCGCGGCGGTCACCGTCGCCACACCGTCGTCCGAGAGGAACCGCAGCGCCGCGGCGTGCGCGCGCGCGATCGAGCCACAGCCGATGATCCCGACCCGCAGCGGCGTCGCCGGCGACATCGGCGCAGTCTCGCGTGTCGGCGCCTTTGCCGATCCAGTCGGCCACGCCGCGAGCGGCCGACGCTAGGGTGCCGCTCACCCGGCGCGACGTTGGCGGGTGGTGGTCAGGCTGGCGGAGATCGTGGTGCACGACGACGAGCTCGTCGTCCAGCTGTCTGCGCTCGAGAAGCTCGGCGCGCTGCACGCCGACGTGCGCGTGCCGCTGTCCCACGTCGTGTGGGCCCGCGTCGTCGAGCAGCCCTGGAGCGTGCTGCGGGGGTGGCGGTGCCCCGGGACGGGATCCCGGGCGTCATCATGCTCGGCACGAAGCGGGGCAGCTTCGGCGCCGACTTCGCCGCGGTCTACAAGGACCGGCCAGCCGTCGCGGTCGAGCTCCACGACGCCGAGTTCTGCCGGCTCATCGTGTGCGTGGACGATCCGGCCGCGGTCGTGCGGTCGGTGCAAGCCCATCTGGGGGTCGAACCCCCGGGCTGATCGCGAACCATCACGCGGGTGCGGACCGGCGTGCGGCCGGGCGGTCGGCCCCGGCTACGCCGCCGAGACCTCGAGGTCGATCACCATCGCCTGGAGGTGCAGGCGCTCGCCGGCGCGGGTGCGCAGCCCCTGGATGACGGGGACGCCGCCGTGACGTCGGAAGCCGACCGCCTCGAAGAACGCGAGCGCCGAGGCGTTCTCCGCCATCGTCTGCAGGTGACAGCCGCTGATCCCGAGCGAACGGAGGCGGCCGAACCAGGCGGTGACGAGCTGACGGCCGGCGCCCCGGCCGCGGGCGTGGGGGAGCAGGTCGATGTGGAGGTGGGCCGGCCACCGCGGGTCGCGGAACTCGAGGTCGCGCAGGTCGACCCGGCGGGTCGCGAGGTCGACCATCGCGTCGCCGATCCCGCGCCAGATGACGCCCGCCGTGCCCGGCCGGAGCAGCAGCCCGCGGCGGAGGACGTGGCGGCCGATGATCTCGGCCGGGCTCCACGCCCGCCGCGAGTCGACGCACCCGAGGAGGTAGCCGGCCACCGCGCCGTCGACCTCGACGACGAACGCCGACTCGGGCTCGGCGTCGGTGTAGTAGCTGCAGAACAGGTCGGCGAAGCTCGGCTCGTCGCGCCACTGCCAGTCGATCGGCTCGCCCATGTACCCGGTCCGGTAGCAGACGGCACGGACCGCCGCGCGGTCGCCCGCGTCGTAGGGCCGGACCGCCACGTCTGGGCTGGGGCGTCCCACTACTCCCGGTGCCGACGTCGGTACCGGACGGTGGCGAGCGCGGCCACGATCGCCGCGCCGGTCAGGCCGCCGATGATCACGCCGTTGCGGAGCCGGATCCGCGACCGGCTGCGGTCGGGCTCGACCTCGACTCCCTCGATGTCGTTGAGGTAGAGACGCTCCTCGTCGAGCGTGATCTGCGCGTCGTCGTCCGCGTGGTGACGGGCGACGCGCGCGAGGTGCTCGCGGAACACCTCGGGCCCGACACCCTCCGGGACGTCACCCCCTGCGTGCTCGAGCTCGAATTCGTCCATGTGCGACCAGTCGACGGCCGGGCGTGCATTCCTACCAGCCTCGGGCGGCGACGCCACGACCGCCGACTAGGGTCGCCGGGCCGACGACTCGAGGGGTGACATGCCCGACGCGGCGTGGCTGCCGGATCCGACCGGCCGCTTCCAGTACCGCTACTGGGACGGCTCGGAGTGGTCAGCGGCGGTCAGCCGCCAGGGCTCGCAGGAGACCGACGTGCTC
>JBPYDT010000020.1:0-9294 GCA_051986275.1 Acidimicrobiia bacterium
CGACCTCGTCGACGCCGCGACGGCCGATGCCGCGACGCGGATCGACGTGCTGCGGGTCGACGGCGGGATGACCGCCAATCCGACGTTCCTGCAGGCCCTCGCCGACGCGACGCAGCGGCCCGTCGAGGTCGCGCCCGTCCGGGAGGCCACGACCCTCGGGGCAGCCTTCGCCGCCGGCGCGGCCGTCGGGATCTGGCCGGACGACGAGGCGCTGCTCGCCACGTGGCGGCCGGCCGAGCGGCTCGGCCCGCGGGAGCGCCCCGACCGCGAGCGGTGGCACGCTGCCGTCGAACGGGCCGGCGGCTGGATCCCCGAGCTCTCCGCTCTCCAGGTCTGACCGGCCGGCGCGGGCCGCCGCCCCGGACGTCGCGCCCCGGGACGCCACGAGGCACCGCGACCTGAATACGGTGCGGGTCGGCGCCGGGCGCCGACGCGCCGATGCCCCCGAGACCCGTGCGAGGCGGCAGCGTGAGCTACTACGACGACGACGAGACCGCGCCCGAGAACGAGCTGTCGTCGGATCTCGTGGACCTGCTGCAGACGGCGGAGCGGTTCCAATCCCGGCCACGCCGGCCTGCGATCGACGACCCCGACGCGGAGGAGCCGCTCGACGGGGAGGCCCGCGAAGACCCGGCCGACGAGTGACGGCCGCGGCGCGCGTCGCCTGGCGCCACGCGCGCCGGTCCTGAGACGCTCTCCGAATGAGCAGCACCCGCCCGCCGGCCGTCCGCATCGACGATCTCGCCAACCCGCGCTTCCCGCCGAACGTCGTCGAGATGATGCAGGCGGTCGAGCCGATCGCCGCCGAGCTCCGCTTCGACCCGAAGGCGCTCTGCACGCAGGCTGCCACCGAGGCGGGCACGACCGCCTTCGGCGACGATGACTTCCGCGCCCGGCTCGGCGTGCTCACCCGGGCGCTGCAGACCGACACCACCCTGAGCCCGATGGGCACCGTGAGCGCGCACGGCCAGCTGGTCGGACACCTTCGCAACCGGCTCCGGATCGAGGAGCTGGTCGACGCGCACCCCGAGATCCTCGACGTCGAGATCCGCGGCCCGATCGTGATCGTCGGTCAGCCCCGCACCGGCACGACGCACCTGCACAACCTCATGGCCGCCGACCCGGCACTGCGCTCGCTGCCCTACTGGGAGAGCCTCGAGCCGGTCCTCGCGCCGGCCGAGCGCGCCGCGGTGGCGGCCGGCGAGCCCGACCCGCGCCTGGAGCGCACTGCGGTCGGGCTGGCGTTCCTGAACGAGGCCGCCCCGTACTTCAAGCGCATGCACGAGATGACGGTCGACCACGTGCACGAGGAGATCCAGCTCCTCGCGATCGACTTCTCGACGATGCTCTTCGAGACGATGGCCGTCCTGCCGACCTGGCGGGACGACTACCTCGCCCACGACCAGACGGCGTCGTACCGGTACTTGAAGAAGGTGCTCCAGGTGCTGCAGTGGCAGCGCGGCGGCGAACGGTGGGTCCTCAAGTCGCCACAGCACCTCGAGCAGTTCGGTCCGCTGCTCGAGGTCTTCCCCGACGCGACGTTCGTCGTCACGCACCGCGACCCGGTGTCGGTCATCGCGTCGAACGCCACGATGCTCGCCTACATGGCCCGCCTGAACCAGGTCCGACCCGACCCGCGCGTCATCGGTCACTACTGGTCCGATCGGATCCAGCAGATGCTCGAGGCGGGCATGCGCGACCGGGCGATCCTGCCGGCGGACCAGTCGGTCGACGTGCGCTTCGACGAGTTCATGGCCGACGACCTCGCCACCGTCGAGCGGATCTACGCCGTCGCCGGGCAGCCCTTCACGCGCGACGTGCGCGCCGCGATGGACACCTTCATCCGTGACCACCCGCGAGGACGCCACGGCGGCGTCATCTACGACCTCGAGGGCGACTTCGACCTCGACCCGACGGCACTGCGCACCGGGATGCGCGAGTACGTCGCGCGCTTCGGCGTCACGGAGGAGCACTAGGCCAGACCGCCAGTTTCGTCGGGCGAGCGACACGGGCACGGTCCGCGCGACGCGCGTGACGGCCGGTTACGGTCCGCTCGTGACCGATTCCGCTGAGGGTGCCGACGCGGGGCGCGCAATCCGGCGCCGGGGCGCCGAGCGGATCACCGCCACCGATCGCTACGGAATCCTGCTCTTCCTCCTCTTCGCGACGTTCGTGTTCATGGCGGCCGCGCCGAGCGGTCCGGGGGCGCGCGTGGTCACGGTCGCGCTGCAAGGATTGACCCTGCTGGTCGTCGTCTCGGTCGTGGGCGCGCGGCGTCGATTCGTTCGGCTGGTCCAACTCATCGTCGTCCTCGCGTTCGCCGCCTCGCTCGTGTCGGTGTTCATCAACACGAACAAGGGCGGCGACGGCGTCTTCTTCGCTCTGAACTTCCTGCTGGTCGGGGCCGCGCCGGCCCTGCTTGGGCTGGCCATCTGGCGCCGCCGCATCATCGACGTCCAGACCGTGATGGGGGCGATCTGCATCTACGTGCTCTTCGGCCTGCTCTTCGCCTTCGCCTACGGCGCCGTCGCCGACCTCGCCTCGACCGCTTTCTTCGCCGAGCAGTCGCACGCGAACCCGGCCGACTTCGTCTACTTCAGCTTCGTGACGCTGACGACGGTCGGCTACGGCGACCTGACCGCCGCCCACAACCTCGGGCGAGCGTTCTCGGCCCTCGAGGGGATGGTCGGGCAGCTCTACCTGGTGACGGTCGTGGCGGTGACCGTCGGCAAGCTGAGCGGCGGCCAGCGGGACAGGCTGCCGGGCTCGTAGGCGGGTCTACCGTCCGAGCGTGACCCGACGCTGGTCGGTCGCCCGCGAGCGGTCGTCGTGCCCGCCGCCCCTCCCCCTGGCGCCCGGACCCGTCGCGAACGGCGAGTACGTGCCGGGCGAGCCCACGTCGCGCGACCGTGACCTGCTCCGGGCAATCCGCGCCACCGTCGACGACGCGGCGCGGCGGTCGGGGCTCGACCGACGCCAGTTCCTGCAGAGCGCGGGCGGCGTCGCGGCGGCGCTCGCCGTCTTCAACCTCGCGGCCTGCGGCGGCGGGTCGACCGCCGCCCGCCGCCCCGGCGGTCGGTTCCGGGTGCCGCCGTCGTCGGACGTGGCCGCCTGCGAGCACGCGCTGGCGAGCCCGAGCGGGTTCGTCTTCGACGTGCACACCCACCACGTCATCCCGAGCGACCCGTGGCGGGAGAACGCGCCCGACACGGTGCAGCTCGTGCTCGGCATGCTCCCGCCCGGGTGCGCCAGCGCCGATCCGCTCGAGTGCGTGAACCGCGCCAACTACCTCCACGACGTGTTCCTGGCGAGCGACACGACCGTGGCGCTGCTCTCGGACGTGCCGAACTCGGGACCCGCCGACGCACCGATGCCGTTTCCGGACGCGATCGGCACCCAGGACCTCGTGGCGGAGCTCACGACCGGCGGCGCGGCGCGGCTTCTGCTGCACAACATCATCGCCCCGAACTTCGGCGACCTCACGAGCCGCCTCGACGGCATGACGATGACGGCCCAGACGCGCCGCGTCGCCGGGTTCAAGGTGTACACCGCGTGGGGCCCGAACGGGCAGGGCTACTCGCTCGAGGACCCGGCGATCGGCCTCCCGGTGATCCAGCACGCGCACGACCTCGGCGTCCGCGTCTTCACCGCGCACAAGGGCCTCCCACTCGTTCGCTTCGACGCGGCGCATAACGGCCCGGACGACATCGTCGCCGCGTCCCGCCAGTTCCCGGACATGGACTTCGTCGTGTTCCACGGCGCGTGGGACCCGAATCGCGTCGAAGGGCCGTATGACCCGCAAGCGACGCTCGGGATCGACACGTTCCTTCGAGCGCTCGACGTCCACCAGGTGCCGCCCAACGACAACGTGTGGGTCGATCTCGGCACCGTGTGGCGCCAGCTGCTCCAGGACCCGAACCAGGCGGCCCACGCCGTGGGGAAGCTGCTGCGCCGTGTCGGCGCGCAGCGGGTGCTCTGGGGCACGGACGCCATCTGGTACGGCGGACCGCAGCCGCAGCTCGCGGCCTTCCGCGCCTTCGAGATCAGCGCGGAGTACCAGGAGGCGTTCGGTTACCCCGCGCTGTCCGACGACGTGAAGCGGGACGTGCTCGGGAACAACGCGGCGACGCTGTTCCATGTCGACCCGACGGCGACGCGGTGCGCGCTCGCCCAGGACCCCCTGAGCGCGGCCCAGCCGGAGTCCGCCGCGCTGCGCGGTGAGGGCGCGCTGCCCGCCCCGGGCACGCCCCGCGGGCCGACGACGCGCCGCGGGCTCCTCCGCTGGCTCGCGCACCCCGGGACCCGGTGGACCCCGGCGTAGCTCAGCCGCGGGGAGCCGCGGGGAGGTGCGCCCGGTCGACCACTTCGGTGGTGGGCCGGTCGGGCGTCTCGGCCGGGTAGAACCAGCGGAACCACAGGCGGCCGCGCGGGTGGCCGCACGTCGACACCCAGTTCGGGTGGCCGGGGTCGCGCTCGGCGACGATGAGGGTCCACGACCCGTCCGCCTCGGGCACGACCTGGGCGCCGTTGATCGTGCAGCGCTCGTAGTCGTAGTTGTACGTGTGCATGAACTGGTTCCACAGGCACAGGTTCCAGAACGCGCAGGCCGGGGAGCGGCCGCGCACGACGAGCGCCTGGTCCGGGCCGAGGTCGAAGCTGCCCATCGCGTAGGCCGCGTCGCCCGCGGCCCAGCCGTGCGTCACCTTCTGCACCGGGTAGGGCTCGTCGACCTGGTTCGCCTCGCCGAGGCCGAGGGGCACGAGGTTCGCCTGGTCGCGCACCCAGGTGACCGCGGCGCGGAAGCGACGCGCGAGGTCGGCGTCGTCCTCGCGCCACGTCGCCGGCGTGTCGTCGGTCTCGATGTGCCAGTCGCAGCGCCGGCCGTGCACCGGGTCGTCGAGGTAGTCCCGGGTGATCGCCACGACCGACTCGGGGTCGAGCTCGAGGAACGGCCCGTCCCAGCCCGCGGGGCGCGTCGCGGCGAGCACGACCTCGAAGGTGCCGTCGGGCGCGATGTCGAGGTGGTCCCGGTCGTTCACCGTGCCGACGAGGTGGTCGGAGTAGCGGCCGTCCCGCGGTCCCCCGTACACGGTGAGCGACAGGTACGCGGCGTCGCCCTTCTTGCCGCGCACCCGATAGGTCCGCGTCGGGTCGATCGGCGCGTACCGGTAGTAGGCGTCGGCGTTGTCCCCGCCCCACTTCTTGTAGGGCCCGACGATCTCCACGAAGCGCGGGTTGGCCGGGTCGGACCAGACGTAGCAGTCGAGGGCCACCTGCAGGATCGAGAAGATCCACTTGTAGCCCTCGAGGACCTGCTGATCGTCGGCGAGCGCCCGGTCGCCGGTGAGAAACTGGCCGTCGAGCGAGCCGAGCACGTCGAGGAGCTCGTGGACGACCCCGGTGGTCTCGTACGTGGGTGCCATGGGCGCACGCTACGCGACCGCTCGGGAGCCGCGTCAGGGCTCGACGGCGTCCCCGACCCGGATCGGGCCTCCCTCGAGGATCTCGGCGCGCAGCCCGCCCCGGTGGACGAGCGCGGCGCGCGCCCGGGTGTGGGTGAGCCCCTCGAGGTAGGCGCAGGGCTCAGCGAGGTTGATGCCGCGCAGCTGCACCGCACCGACGCGGAACGTCCGGCCGACGAGGTGGTTCAACGGCACCCCGACCGTCACGACGTTGCGGCGCGTCTCGCGCTCCTCGATCGGGCACTGGTCGTCCCGCGCCGCGGCGACCGCCTCCCGCTCGATCAGCGTGACGGCACGCTGCGCGTCGGGGACGCGCGTCCCTGAGTAGGTGCCGGCGGCGTCGCTGTACCGGTCGCCCGCGAGGCCGCGCCCGGCGATCGCCTCGACCTCGTCGCGGGCCTCCATCGGGGCGCCGGCGGCCGGCGCCACGTAGATCGCCACCACCTCGCCCCGGAACATCGCTGAATCCTGGCCGCGGGCGCCGCCGGTCAGCGACCCGGGGACCCGCTGCCCTGGCGCCACTCCAGCCAGCCCCGGCCGGCGGGCGCCTCGAGCAGGGCGAGCACGACGCGTGGCGTCGGGACGATCGCCGTCGCCGCGACGGTGAACGTGACGTCGCCCGCCCCCACCGTGACCGGCAGCCCGGCCTCGTCGGCCCCGACGGCGACCTCGTCGTCGCAGGGTGCGGCGCCGTGGCCCACGTCGCGCTGCCACGTCACGCGGCGGCCCGCCGCGGCCCACGGGTTCCCGGTGAACGTCGAGTGCTCGAACGTGCCGGTCGCGTCGACGTCCACCCGCGCCGCGCCCGCGAGCAGCACCCCGTGCACCGCGCCGTACACGTCCGCGCCGCGCTCCCACTCGACGTCGAGCCCCGCCGGCAGGCGCTCCCCTCGCTCGCCGCGCTCCGCGTCGCGCGGGTCGTCGAGCCGCACGCCGAACGCCTCGAGCCCGACAGTCCAGTGCTCGGCCGGCGTCTCCTCGATGAGCTCGGACCACAGCCCGTCGGCGCGCACGACCGGGGTGCGGCCCCGCGGCGGCGCGAGGTCGTGGTCGCGCACGACCACGAGCCCAACCGCCGGGGCCACGAGGTAGGCCCAGAACCAGGCGTGGTCCGACCAGCGCACGATTCGGAGGAACCCGCCGGTGGCGCCGGGCGCGGCGAACGCCAGCGACCAGGCCTCGCCGGCCTCCTGATCGGGCACCGGCCCGAGCGTAGGCCTACCCTCTCCGGATGCCCGTCGCCGCGCCGTCGACCGACGCCGGCACGACGCGGACGCTGTACGCCGACGGCCTCGCGGTCCACACGGTCGAGTGGCGGACGCCGCACAGCGACCCCGAGCGCCGCGTGCTGCTCCTGCACGGGCTCGGCGCGAACACGCTGTCGTGGGAGCCGTTCGCCGGGCCGCTCGCCGACCGGCTCGACGCGGTCGTGACCGCGGTCGACCTCGCCGGATTCGGGCGCACCCGCGCGCCGGCCGGACGCGCGCTGCTCGCCCGGCAGCGCCAGCTCGTGCGCCGGCTCCTGGACCAGCTCGGCCCGTCCCTGCTCGTCGGCAACTCGATGGGCGGCTCGATCGGGATCGGCGTCACCGCCGACCAGCCCGAGCAGGTCCGCGGGCTCGTGCTCGTGAACCCGGCCGTCCCGCATCCGCGTCCGGGCATGGGCGACTGGCTCCGCATGGCGTGGCTCGCGCCGCTCGCCGTCCCCGCGCTCGGCGCCGGCGTCGTCGCGCTGCGCGCCCGCGCGCTCGGACCCGAGCGACTCGTGGACTACTCCATCGCGGCGAGCCTGCGGCGCGCCGAGTCGCTCCCCGACGATCTGCGGCGTCGCATGATCGAGCTCACGGCCGAGCGTCTGCGCTGGGTCGAGGCCGCGCCCGCCTACGCGGCCGCGGCGCGCTCCCTCATCGCGTATCTCGCGTTCGGCCTGCACCGCGACCTCGGGCTCGCGGCTGCCGAGCGGCCCACGCTCCTGCTGCACGGCGCGGAGGACGAGCTCGTCCCGCTCGCGGCCGCGGAGCACGCCGCGGCGGCGCACGACCTCGACTTCGAGGTGCTCCACGACCTCGGGCATGCCCCGCAGCTCGAGAACCCGGCCCGGGTGATCGACGCCGTCGCGTCGTGGGTCGACGCGCACGGCCCGCCCGGCTGGCCGGACCCCGCGCCGCGCTGACGCGCCGGGCCGCCTCGCGCGAGCGCGGGGCGTAGGCTTGGTGCGCTATGTGGGACGCCCTGAAGCGATGGTGGCGGTACCTGGGCGCGAAGGTCGGCTTGCGCCTTGAGGAGCGCGCCGACCCGAAGGTGCAGCTCGAGCAGGCCATCCGGGAGGCCCGCGCCCAGCACCGCCGGCTCATCGAGCAGGCGACGAACGTGATCGCCAACCAGAAGCAGACCGAGCGCCAGCTCGAGCGCACGATCGAGGACTACGAGCACGCCAACGCCTCCGCTCGGCAGGCCCTCGTCCTCGGCGACGAGCAGGCCCGGGCAGGAAACAACGAGAAGGCGGTCTCGTTCAACCAGGCAGCCGAGGCATTCGCGAGCAGGATCGTCAGCCTCGAAGCCCAGGTCAACACGCTCCGAGGACAGCTGCTCGAGACCACCCAGGCGTCCGAGAAGGCGAAGGCTGCCGTGGCGCAGAACTCGACGGCGCTGCAGAAGAAGCTGGCCGAGCGTCAGCAGCTGCTGAGCCAGCTCGACCAGGCCCGGATGCAAGAAGAGATGAACAAGGCGATGGGCCAGCTGAACGAGTCGGTGTCCGAGGACGTGCCGACCTTTGATGAAGTCCGGGCCAAGATCGAGAAGCGCCTCGCACGCGCCCAGGCGGCCACGGAGATCGGTGGTGCCGGCGTCGAGACGAAGATGCTCGAGGTCGAGCAGGCGTCGATGAGTGCCGAGGCCCAGGCGCGGCTCGGGTCCCTCCGCGCCGAGCTCGGGCTTCGCGCCCCGCCGATGCTGAACGCCCCTGGCGATACGTCCTAGAGGCGAGATCTCACCGCGCGGACCGGCCGCGCGCGTCAGCCCGACGACGGGCCATCGGCCGGCGGCTGGGACGCGCCGTCACGTGCCGGTGCCCGGGCTGTGCGACGGAGCCGCCGCCACGCGCTGGTGCGGCGCATCCGGTGGCTGACCAGGAGCAGGAGCCACCACAGCTGCGCGCCCGTCGGGGTCGCGAACGCGATGGGGATCGAGGTCGCGAAGATGACGACGGGCATGACCGCTTGCTCGACGGCCTCGCGTCGCTTCTCGTCGGACATGGGCGCCATCAGGCGCGCCCGGCCGGCGTATTGCCAGAGCGCGTACGAGAGGCCACCGACACCGACCATCGTGCCGGCGTAGAACACGACCGCGGTGGTCGTCTGGCCGTAGAGGCCGAGCACCTCGGTTGGGAACGGCAGAAACACAACGAACGCGAGGAACACGAGGTTGATGACCAGGAACCGCCCGTCGACCCGGCGGAGCAGCAGCGACATGCGGTGGTGGATCAGCCAGAAGCGAGCGATCACGAAGAAGCTGACCACGAAGCCGAGGAAGAGGCCGCCGTCCTTCTTCAGGGCGTGGCGCAGCTGCTCGTCGAGGTGGTGACCGGAGAGGTGCGGTGCCCTCAGGCTCAGCACGAGCAGCGTGATCGCGATGGCAAAGACGCCGTCGCTGAAGGCCAGCGCCCGGTCGCGCCCGCGCCCGTGCTCCTCGGGCTCGCTCGGGGTCACGACGTCATCGTGGCGCGCCGCGTCGGCGCGGACGCGGACGGTCAGCCGAGCAGGTCTCGCACCTCGTCGCGCTCCTGGACGAGCTCGTCGATCGACACCTTGATGCGGGCGGCGGCCTCGGCATC